>JAFAYP010000051.1 GCA_019240305.1 Solirubrobacterales bacterium | reverse complement strand
CGCGGACGCGGCCAGGGCATACCTGTCCGGCTACGTCCCCGGGGTGATCCGCGAGGTCGAGATGGACCCCAGGGCGGCGCGCTCGGTCGCGACCACCACCCTCGGAAAGGAGGTGGTGGACGGGATCCGCTCGCAGACCGCCTCGCTCGAAAGCCTGATCTCGAACCGTCAGGCGCGCCGGCAACTCGCCGCCCACCGCTCGGCCAACCAGGCGGTGACGGTTGCGGTGATCGTGCTGATCGCACTGACCGCGCTCACCGTCGCGCTGTGCGGCTTGCTCGGACGGCTCCTGCTCGGACGCGAGCGGGCTCGCGAGCGCGCCTCGTTTTTGGCCGACGCGGGAGCGCAAATCGATCGTGCGGCGAACACCCGCCAGGTGCTCGACACGTTCGCCGAGCTCGCCGTCGCCCGCGGGGCCGACCTCGTCATGGCCGCGGAGCTTCCGTCCGCATCGGGTCAAATCCCGGCCGTCGAACCGGCAAGGGCGACGCGCGGCGAGGAAGCGATCATTCCCGACGACGCATGGAGCGATCTCGACGCCGCCTGGGACCGAGCCCTCCGGGCGGCGCAGACCCACCTGGCAACCACGGCGGCAGTTGCCACGCTCGCGGTGCAGGGGACCCAGGTTCACGTGATTTCGGTGGCCAGCATCGCGCGCGGGAGCCTGGTCGCCCGCGTGCTGGTGGCGCGCCGGCGCCGGCCATGGCGCCGCGACGACGTCCAGGAGCTGACCGACCTCACGGTACGACTCGGCCTGGCGCTTCAGGCCCGCGCCCTGCAGGCGCGCACGGAGGCCCTCTACCGCACCAGCGAGCAGACCGCGCTCACCCTCCAGCACAGCCTGCTGCCCGCCGATCTGCCGACCATCCCCGACTGCGAGCTGGCCATCCGGTTCGCTCCGGCCGGCGAGGGAGAGCTCGTGGGCGGCGACTTCTACGACGTCTTCGGCGTGGGTAGTGACCGCTGGGCGGTGGTGATCGGCGACGTGTGCGGCAAGGGAGCGCCCGCCGCGGCCGTCACCGCGATGGCGCGCTGGACGCTCCGGAGCCTCGCCGGGACGGCCCGGCCTCCGGCCGAAGCCCTGCGAGCGCTCAACGACGCGATGCTTCGCCAGAACGTGGACGGTCGCTTCATCACGGTCCTCTACGCGCTGGTGCACGTCGGGGACGGCGAGGCGCATGTGAGCCTAGCCTCGGCTGGTCATCCCCCCGCCGTGGTGGTCTCCCCGGCCGGGACCCCAGTCGGCGTGGAGAGCACCGGCGAGCTGCTCGGGGTGTGGCGCGACGTGCGCCTCGATCAGGTCGAGCTCGACCTGCGGCCCGGCGAGAGCCTCGTCCTCTACACCGACGGCGTGACCGACCAGGGACCCGGCGCCGAGCTCTCGGCCGAGGGCGCGATCAGGGGGCTGACCGCCGAGCCCACCGCGGATCGCCTGGCCGAAGCACTTAGCCACGAGGCCATGCGGTGGGAGGGCGCCCAGCGCGACATCATGGCGATCGTCGTCCTGCGCTATCTCCCGGGCGAGGATGCTGAGCCCGGCGAGTCCCGGGGTGACCCCCGTCCCGACGAGCGGGGCGATCCAGCTCCGCGGGGTCAGTCCGCCAGCAGGCGGCTGACGAGCGACCCACCCTCGCGGGCCATTCGCGAGCGAGGGATGACCAGGTCGAAGCCAGCCGCTTCGGCCTGCGCGCGCACGTCGGCCTCGACGTGCGAATAGAACGCCAGCGTCTTGATGCCCTCGCGGGCCGTCGCGCTCAGCTGCTCGATCCGCTCGCCGGCGTCGGCGGTCAGATCCACGACCAACGCGTCGGCCGCCCCAAGCTCACGACCCAGCGCGCCGGCGTCTGACACCAGCACCGCATCGTGACCGGCCGCGTTCAGCGCGCCGAGCACGTTCGAGCCAAACAGCAGGTCGGGGACGTAGGCGACGACGCGCGCCATTGCGGTTCCGGGCCTCGGCTACTGGGCGCGGATCCGCCGGAAATCCTGGCGCACGGACTCCGGCCGGCCCCACATCTGGGTGACCTCCACGCGCCCGGTGCGCGTCTCGCGCACGGCCAGCTCGCCCTCGATCCCCGCCTCGTCGAGCAGCTTCAGCGCGGTGTGCACGGCCGGAACCGCGGCGGCGTGTCCGAAGCGGTGAGCGACCAGCAGGCGCCAATGCCACTCGCTCTTGGAGTACGGCTGCGCGTTGCACGTGACCATCAACACCGCGGCATCGATGTAGCGACGCTCGTCGAAGATGCGCAGGTCGAGCTCGAGGTCGGTCCAATCGTCGGGCAGCGAGCCGACGATCTGCTCAAAGGTGTCCGCGAGAGGCATTGCGAGCGGAGCGTACCGGTCGTCCGCCCCCATCGTCAGAGCTGGGCGATGAACGTATAGACGACCATCGCGCTCACGACAACCGCGAACACCCGCAGCGCCCACAGCCCCACGCTGACCCGACGGCTCAGCCTGGCGCGGGGGACCGGCCGGCCCTTGTCCGACACGAGCTGGTCTCGCTCCAGGTACATCACCAGTTCTTCGCGCTCGCGGTCGGTCATCTACAGCACGTGGATGGTCTGGAGGAACGAGTCGATTGCGTACGCCGCGCCGCACACCGAGATGAAGACCACGATCCCGATCGCCACCCAGTTCAACGCTGCGCCGTTGGCCCATCGACCCATCAGCTCGCGGTCGTTGGCCAGCATGATCATGAACACCAGCGCCACGGGGAGCAGGACCGTGGCCAGCACGTTGGCGTTGAGGGCAATCGAGAGCAGCGGTGCTCCCGGGATCAGGATGATCGCTCCGGCCAGCGCGGCCGCGCCGACGTTGGCGCCGTAGAACAGCGCCGCGCCGCGGGCCGAGCTGTTCAGGCTGTGCGGAGCACCAACGCACTCGCCGACGGCATATCCGGTGCTGGCGGAGATCGTCAGCACCGCCACCGCGCCGGCTTCGATCAACCCCAGGGCGAACACGGTCGCTACGGCTTTGCCCGAGACGGCGCCGAGCGCGCCGGGGAATCCGGCGCCGGCCAGCCCTTGGATGCTCGCGCCCCCGCGGGTGGCGAGCGCGGCGCCGGCGATCAGGGCGCCGCAGCCGAACAGCGCCGCCAGGATCCCGCCCGCGATCGTGTCGTAGCGCCCATGCCTGAGGTCGTCAGGAGTCATCCCCTTGTCGGCCGAGGCGCTCTGCTGGAAGAAGATCATCCACGGGGTCACGGTGGCGCCGATCGTCGAAGCGATCAGCAACAGCAGCGTGTTGACGCTGCCGCCGGGAAATGGAGAGAAGGTGACCACCGCGTGCCCCACCGAGCCCCAGTTCGGACCGACCATGATGGCCGCGACGAGGAACAGCCCGTTGAAGATCGCCATCCCGAGGACGATCCGCTCCCAGCGCCAGTAGCGGCCGCCGCTCAGCGTGAACAGAACCAGCACCAGACCGAGCAGGGCCGCCACACCGGCGCTCAGGTGGAAGTAGGCGAGACCGACGCGGATCGAGACGAACTCGGCAATCAGCGTGACCAGGTTGGTGACGACGAGGTCCCCGGCGGCGAACCAGCCCCACAGCTTGCCGAAGCGCTCGAGCACGAGCTGCCCGTAGCCGCGATGGGTGACCGCGCCGACCCGCATGCACATCTCCTGGCAGACGATCGCCATCACGAACGTGATCAAGATGAACGGCAGGAAGAACCCCAGCCCGTACGTGGCGCCGCTCGTCGCGTAGGAGATCATGCTCGGCCCGTCGTTCTCGCCCAGCATGGCGAGGATTCCGGGACCGACCAGCAGCCATAACAAATACCAGCGCCGGTGGCTCTGGCGCGCGCTGTGGACTCGGAAGCGGTCGCGCGAGCGGATCAGGTCCTCATGGGTCAGCCCGGCCGGAAGATTCGTGCTCTGCCCGTCGGCGGTCGCGCCCTCGAGCGCCGGCTCGGGGATGCGCGGAGGACGCGGCGGCGTCACCGGCTGACCTCCACCCGCATCGCCCGCACGAGTTCCCCTCCGAGCACCTGGACGCGATCGCCGAAGCGCACGAACAGGGGGCCGCCGAACGGCTGCTTGTCGATCACCTCGAGCTCGTCGCCGGGGGCGATCCCGTGGTCGGCCAGAAAGCGAAGCATCTCCGGATCGGAGTCCGACACCCGTACGAACGTCCCGCGGGCACCCGCCTCCAGCGCCTGCAGGCTCTCGGTGGTTCCTTCCTCGATCGTCAATTCCCGGGTCGGAATCGGGTCGCCGTGCGGGTCGTGGGTCGGGTTGCCGAGCTTGGCCGCGATCAGATCCTCGAGCTCGTCCGAGAGCACGTGCTCGAGTACCTCGGCCTCTTCGTGGACCCGATCCCAGGGGACGCCGAGCGACTGGACCAGATACAGCTCGAGCAGCCGGTGGTGGCGCATCACCTCGAGCGCAACCCGCCGGCCGTCGTCGGTCAGCGTCACCCCGCGATACGGCTGATGCTCGACCAGTCCCAGCTCGCCGAGGCGCTTGACCATGCCCGACGCCGATGCGGCGGTGACGCCGAGGCGCTCGGCCAGGGCGTTGGTGCTCACCGCCTCGCAGTCGCGCAGCTCGAGCGCGTAGATCGCTTTCGCGTAGTCCTCGATTGCCGGGGTACGGGCGGCGTGGGCCTCTGGTGTTGCCATGACAAAAATTATGGTAGGCCTAAATCTAATTTTTTTCAAGTATGAGATCGGCAAAGTGCAGGCGTTTCAGCCGAGATTGTTCGATGCCTATGCTGTTCTGGACATGACCTCGCTCGACACCGTGGCCGCCGAGTACCGCACGATCACCGAGGCGTGCGGGCTGCTCGACCGCTCAGAGCGCGGCAAGCTGGCGCTCACCGGGGCCGACGCGGCGTCGTTCCTGCAGGGCCAGGTGTCCAACGACGTCGAGCGGCTCACCCCCGGAAGCGGCTGCTACGCCGCGTTCCTCACCCCCAAGGGCAAGATGCTCGGCGACGTCCGGATTCTCCAGACCGGCGATGAGCTGCTGCTGGACACCGAGCGCAGCGCGCTCCAGGCGCTGTTCAACATGATCCGCCGGTTCAGCCTGGGCTACCTGGTCGAGCTACACAAGCGCACACTCGAGCGGGGGCTGCTGTCGCTGATCGGGCCCGAATCACTGGACGTGGTCGGTAATTTGCCCCTGCCCGCCGAGGAACACGCGCACCTCCCCACCTCCCTCGCTGACGTCTCCGTGCGGGCCATTCGCACCGACGTCGGGATAGACCTGCTCTGCGACCGCGCCGACACCGAGCCACTCCGGACCTGGCTGCTCGATGCCGGTGCGGTCCCCGTCGCGGAGGCCGCCGCGGAGTGCCTGCGCGTGGAGCGGGGACGCCCGCGCTACGGCGTCGATCTCGACGAGACCGTGATCCCCCAGGAGGCGGGGCTGAACGACCGCGCGGTGTCATTCACGAAGGGCTGCTATGTCGGCCAGGAGACCGTGGCCCGGCTGTACTACCGCGGCAAGCCGAACCGCCAGCTCCGCGGGATCAGGCTGACCGGCCAGGCGGAGCCCGGCGACGAGCTCGGCTTCGAGGGCCGGACGGTCGGGCGGATCACCACCGTCGCTCGCTCCCCCCGTCTCGGCCCGATCGCGCTGGCCATCGTCCGGCGCGAGGCAGAGCCGGGGAGCACCGTGTCGGTGGGCGACGGCGGCGAGGTGACCGGCGAGGTCACCGAGCTGCCGTTTGGCTGAGCCGGCCCGCCGCCGACTCGAGCACCAGCTCCGTCGTCTCGGGGTGCGCCGCCAGGTAGTTCGCGAGGATCCGCAGCTCGTCGATCTCGTCGGGCGGGACGTGTGCGCCGAGCTCGCCAGCCCGTCCGCCGCGGGTCAGCGCCCATTGCGTGCGCTCATCGAGCGTCCGACTGTCCTCCGGCGCGGGGTGGGCGGGTCCCCAATCAACCAGCCGCCCGCCGACCAGCCAGAACGCGTCCTGCCTGGAGGCGTCGACCGGATGGGATGCGAGGATCAACCGGGAGCGGGCATGCGTGGCCTCAAGCGCGCCGCCCAGACGCTCCAGGATCAGCCCGAGGCGGCGCAGGCGCCGGCGCAGCGAGGCCGCCCGCTCGTAGAGCTGCTGCGCGGCCGCCGCGTGCATCTGGGCGCGGACATGGGCGAGCAGCCGCTGGCCACCGTCGCCGCCGGCGGTGAACAGCCCCAGCGCCTCGTCCAGGCGGCGCCGGTACAGGTTCGGGTCCAGGTCACCCAGGCACGGCGACAGGCAACGGCCCATCTGGCCGTAGGCCGACGGGTGCTCGCGCCGCGGCAGCCGCCGACCACAGTGGCGCAGCCCGAACAGCGAATCGAGCTGCTCGACCAGCTCGTTGGCCAGGCGCCGGCCCTGCAGCGGACCGATCGTCACGGCATGCCCGGCGGCCGGTTCGGAGGACACCTCGAGGATCGGGAACGGGATGTCGAGCCGGCAGCGGATGTAGCACAGGCGCTCGTCTCGCCTGGCCAGGCGGATGTTGCCGGGCGGGCGGTGGCGCTTGATCAGGCGGTTCTCGAGCACCAACGCCCCGAGCTCCGAGTTCGTGCTCTGGTAGTCGACCACGGTGGCCTGCACCGTCCAGTCGGCCGGGACGCTCGACGGTGCAAAGTGGGCCCGAGCGCGGCTGCGGATCGAGATCGACTTGCCGACGTACAGAACTCGGCCGCAGTCGTCGCGGAACAGATACACCCCGGGGTCCTTGGGAAGCTCGGCGAAGTCGAGCTGCGGCGGAGGGCTCAGGGCGGGGGTGCGCCGCTTGCGCCCGGTCGTACGTCGGCGGCGCCGCGTGGTGATCGCAATCGCGTCGGCGATCGTCACCGCGTTGGCGCACAGCCGGGGGAACAGCGCACACAGCACGCGCGCGCACGTCTCGGCGTCGGCCAGAGCCCGGTGCGCGGTGTCGACCTCGATGCTGAGGGCGTCGGCCAGCACGCCGAGGCCCCGCCGGCTCTGGAGCGGCAGGAGCTTGCGCGCCAGCGCTGCCGTGCACAGAACGGGCGGGTTCGGCCACTGCAGCCCGATCAGCTCGAACGCGCGCCTGAGGACGCGGCGGTCGAACGGGGCGTTGTGGGCCACCAGCACCCGTCCGTTCAGCAGCTCCACCAGCGGCGGAAGCACCTCCTCCAGCCCGGGGGCGTCGGCCAGCATCTCCTGCGTGATCCCGGTGAAGCGCTGGATGCCCCGGCCCAGGGGCCGGTTGCAGCGCACCAGCGAGGACCAGCGGTCGTGCAGCTCGCCACCCCCGACCAGCACCGCCCCGACCTCGGTCATCTCGCACGCGTCCCCGCCCAGGCCGTTGGTCTCGGTGTCGACGACCAGGAACTCCGCGGTCGCGATCGCTTCCTCCAGTAGGGTCACGATCTCGGTGATACGCGCCGCCCCGGACGGCACGAAAGGAGGATTGCAGGGCTATGCGGCGCATCTG
>JAFAYP010000039.1 GCA_019240305.1 Solirubrobacterales bacterium | reverse complement strand
ACCTCGAGCGCGCCGTCCTCGAAGGTGGCGGCGGTGGGCTGGAAGCCGGCCAGCGCCGAGGGCAGGATGATCGTGCGCCGGTGCCCGTCGACGCCGACGATCAGCTCGAGTCCGATCTTCTTGAGCGAGATGTCGCCCTTCTGGGCGAACGGAAGGGTCAGCCGCAGCTCGGCACCGTCCTCGGAGACGTGCAGCTCCTGGGTCAGCCGGTCGTGCAGCACCGCGCCCGGATCGAGACCGGGACCGCCGAACAACTCCGCCGCCAGGCGATCCAGCATCCCTGCGCCCAGCACCTCCTGGTCGAAGTAGGGCGCGCACAGGACCGGCACCGGCGCGAACGCGGAGCGCACCAGCTGAAGGTGCTCCTCCTGCACGCGGCGCCAGCCGGCGAA
The DNA here is from genome assembly GCA_019240305.1 of Solirubrobacterales bacterium. Classification (GTDB taxonomy): domain Bacteria; phylum Actinomycetota; class Thermoleophilia; order Solirubrobacterales; family Solirubrobacteraceae; genus Palsa-465. The sequence goes on along the minus strand of JAFAYP010000039.1, from coordinate 1,957 downwards.
GTAGTCGCCGACCTCCGAGGGGAACACCCGGTTGACGATCACCGCGTCGGTCAGGTAGCCGTACAGGTTCAGGTAGGTGAACGTCCGCATGGCCTCGCCGATGACCATCTTGTCCGGGTTCATGACCAGGCGGACCGTGCAGCGCTCGCGGTCGCGGAGGATCTCGTTCATCGCGATCAGGTTCCGTGACAGGCGCTGGATGTCGGCGAACACCGCGGAGCTCGGCAGCTGGATGTCGAGCAGCGATCGCGCCAGGGGGCGCGCGGCGGCCAGGAGCTGGCGCTCGAACGGGAACACCTTCTCGATCCACCAGCGCGCCACGTCCGGGAACGACAGCAGGCGGAGCGTCTCGCCGGTGGGCGCGCAGTCGACGACGATCACCTCCCAGTCGGCCGACTCGTGCGCCGCCTGCAGGCGCAGCAGCGAGAACAGCTCATCCATCCCCGGCGGCACGGTGAGCTCCTGCGCGGAGATGTGATCGAGGCCGCGTTCGACGAACACCTCGCCGAGCCACTCCTGCACGCCCGACCAGTGGCGCTCCATCTCGGCCTGCGCGCCGACCTCCTGCCCCCACAGGTGATCGGAAACCGCGGCGGGCTCGGGTCCGAGCTCGCCGCCGAGCGACTCGGACAGGCTGTGCGCCGGGTCGGTCGAGATGATCAGCGTTCGCCGGCCGGCGGCGGCACAGGCGCGTGCCGTGCACGCGGCCACCGACGTCTTTCCGACGCCGCCCTTGCCGGTGTAGAGGATCGTCCGTGGGGCCATGATCGGGCGAGTCTAGACCGGCGCGCTGGTCTAGACCGACTGCTACATTCGCCGCAGGGGCTGAGTAGGAAGGGACGCGATGGATCATCCGAGAACCGCAATCAGGGGCTTGCTCTTCGTCGTGCTGGCCAGCCTCGCGATCACCGCGTGCGGCAGCGCCAGCAGCGACACCGGCAGCCCCAGCACGCTGCTGAACCAGACGTTCACCGGTACGCACAAGGTGACCAGCGGGGTTCTCGACTTGACGTTGACGATCGATCCGTCCGGGTCGAGCACGCTCAGTGGCCCGATCACGCTGAGCTTCGGTGGACCCTTCCAGACGCGTGGCTCGGGCAAGCTACCGGAGTCGAACTTCACGATCAGCGCCAGCGCGCTCGGCCGCAACGTCTCGCTGGGGATCCTCTCGACCGGGACCGCCGGCTACGTCAGCCTCCAGGGCACCAGCTACCAGATGCCCCAGGCGACCTTTCAGAAGCTCGAGTCGAGCTTCGCCCAGGTGGCGTCGGGCGCCGGCACGAGCCAGAACTCCGGCACGCTGGCCAGGCTGGGGATCCACCCGCTGCGCTGGCTGACCCATCCGACGATCGTCGGCACCGAGACGGTGGGGGGCGCTCAGACCACCCACATCCACGCCGGGATCAACGTGCCCGCGCTGCTCGCCGACCTGAATACCTTCCTCCAGAAGGCCTCCTCGGTCACCAACGTGGCGGGCGCCTCAAAACTGAAGTCCGGGCTCTCCCCGGCCACCGCCCAGAAGATCGCGGCGGCCATCCGCAACCCGAGCTTCGACGTGTGGACGGGGACGAGCGACAAGACGATCCGCCGGGCGACGATCGCGCTCACCGTCCCGGTCCGCGGGAGCCTGTCCAGCCAGACCGGCGGGGTCACGTCGGCCGACATCGGACTGACCGTCCAGTACGCCAACCTCAATCAGCCGCAGACGATCACCGCGCCGAGCAGCGTGCGTCCGTACAGCGAGTTCCAGCAGAAGGTCGCGGGCTTCGTGGCGCAGCTGCAGGGCGCCGCCTCGGGCGTGCTCGGCAGTGGGTCGAGCGGGAGCGCTGGGTCGAGCAGCAGCGGCGGGGCGAGCGCCGGCTCGGGGACCGCGAAGAGCGTTCAGAACTACAGCCAGTGCATCCAGAACGCCGGCGGAGACGTCTCCAAGATGCAGAAGTGCTCGTCGCTGCTGGGC
>JAFAYP010000032.1 GCA_019240305.1 Solirubrobacterales bacterium | reverse complement strand
AGCCTAGTCCTCCGCCGGACGTTTGTCGATCCGCCACCGGCGCTCCGACGGCGCATAATGGCTGGTCGTGGCTCCGCAGACCTCGTGGTCGTTCGACCCGTCCGTGCTGGTCGGCGTGTTCCTGCTGGTGGCGCTTTACGCGATCGGGTGGCGCCGAGCCCGGCGGCCGGGCGAGCGCCATCCGCCGAGCGTGGGGCGGGCAATCCTGTTCGCCGGCGGGATCCTCACGATCCTCGTGGCGCTGGTCTCCCCGCTGGACTCGCTGGGCGATCAGCTCATGGTCATGCACATGGTCCAGCACATGCTGCTATTGGACATCGCGCCGATCCTGCTCATCCTCGGGCTGACCAAGGTGCTCCTGCGCCCGGTCACGCGGCGCCTTCAGCGGATCGAGCGGCGCGCCGGCTTCCTCGCCCACCCGGTGTTCGCGGTCATCTTCTACGCCGGCCTGTTGTGGATGTGGCACGTGCCGGCGCTGTACGACGTCGCGCAGGGCAACAGCGTGGTCCACGCGCTCGAGCACCTGTGCTTCTTCGCCGCCGGCTCGCTCTACTGGTGGCACGTCCTCTCCCCGATCCGCTCGCGGATGCGCCTGGCCGGCCTGGGGCCGGTGACGTACATGGCGGGCGGAAAGCTGCTGGTGGGGATCCTCGGGGTCGTGCTGGCCTTCGCTCCGCGCGTGATCTATCCGTTCTATGCGCACCAGCCCCACTTCTGGGGGATCACCCCGCTGGAGGATCAGATGATGGCCGGGCTGGTGATGGCGCTCGAGCAGTCGATCGTCATGGGGATCGCGCTGGTGATCCTGTTCGTGAACATGATCAACGAGACCGAGCGCACCGAGCAGCGGGCCGAGCGCTTCGCGGAGATCGCGTAGGTGAATTTTGGGCCTCGCTTTCGCGAGGCACCACCACGACGATCGCGACCGCCACAACCCGCGCGATCATGAGTGCATAACTCCTAAAAGCGCTGTTCCGCCACCCCTTTCGGTCGATAAGCACCTCCCAGGTGCTCATCTCCCAGACGCGCGTCGGGGCCACCAGCTTTCGGGCGTCTGGCAATCCCTGGCCGGCGGGGCTACGCGGCCGACGGGGTCTCGGCCACCGGCGCCGGCGTGCCCGCGACCCGCCGGCTGACCAGCAGGGCCGCCCCCAGCGCGCCGCCCAGGTCACCCAGCCCGGCCAGGAGCACGTCGGGCGGGTGTGCGTCGTTGAACAGGTGCGGACCCATGGCCTGGCGGATCCGCCGCACGAACGGCTCGCCCAGGCGCACGCCGAGTCCGCCGCCGATCACGATCGCCTCCACCTCGAGCAGGTTCTGGGCTGAGGCGATGCCGGCACCGAGCGCCTCGACCGCCTCGTCGATCAGCTCGGTGGCCAGCTTGTCTTCCTTCTCCAGCGCCTTGGCCCACACCGCGCTGGTCAGCTTGGTCCGCCCGCGGTCCTTCATAATCTTGAACAGGTCGGTGCTCTGGCCCTTCTCCTCGTGCTGCCGGCGCGCTCGGGCCTCCATCGCGGCCCGGCCGGCGTAGGCCTCCATGCACCCCTCACGGCCGCACGGACACCGGCGCCCACCCATCTTGACCACCATGTGGCCGATCTCGCCGGCGCCGCCCCGGCCGAGCCAGGGCTTGCCGTCGAGGATCAGTCCGCCCCCCACACCGGTTCCCCACATCACGCCGAGCAGCGAGCGGTAGGGACGGCCGGCCCCCAACTCGAACTCGGCGTCGGTGGCCACCTGCACGTCGTTGCCGACCGATACGGGCGTGCCGAGCTCGTGGCTGAGCGTGGACCCGAGCTCGAAGCTGCCCTCCCAGTCGGGCAGGTTCCGCGCCGTCGATACCGCGCCGGTGGCCGGATCGACCACACCGGGTGAGCCGATTCCAACGCCCTGCAGATTCGACGGCTCGACCTTGGCCCCCTGGCACGCCTCGCGCATGGCCGCCGCCAGCTCGCTGGCCACCGCCTCCGGACCGCCGCTCGCCGGGGTCGGGTGGCGCGAGGAGCCGAGCACCGTCTGGTCGGCGTCGACCACGATCGCCTCGATCTTGGTGCCGCCTAGATCGATCCCGCCTCGAAGTGGATGATTTGTTGGGCCCATGTGAACCGGGATCTTTTCACGTCCACGACTCGCGGTAGTGCTGCTGCTCGGGGGTCGGCTCGTCGATCGCCACCCCGAGCGCGGCTAGCTTGAGCGTGGCCACCTCGCGATCGATCGATTCGGGCACCGGCTGCACCCCGGGCGTGAGCTCTCCGCGCCGGCGTACCAGGTGCTCGACGCACAGCGCCTGCAGCGCGAACGAGACATCCATCACCGCCGCCGGATGTCCCTCCCCCGCGGCCAGGTTGACCACCCTCCCCCGCGCCAGCAGGTTCAGCCTCCGGCCGTCCTGTAGCTCGTACTGCTCGATCAGCGGCCGCACCTCGCGCACCTCCCCGGCCACTGCCCGGAGCTCCTCCAGATCGAGCTCGACGTCGAAGTGCCCGGCGTTGGCCAGCACCGCGCCGTCCTTCATGCGAGAGAAGTGCTCGCCACGCAGGACCCGCCGAGACCCGGTGACCGTGACGAACACGTCGCCCCGGGCCGCCGCCTCCAGCGCCGGCATCACCTCGTAGCCGGCCATCCGCGCCTCGAGCGCGCGCAGCGGATCGATCTCGCACACGATCACCGCCGCCCCGGCGCCGCGGGCGCGCTCGGCGATCCCCTGGCCGGCCCACCCGTACCCGACCACCACCACCGTGTTGCCGGCCAGCAGCACGTGGCTGGCCCGGATGATCCCGTCGAGGGCGGACTGGCCGGTGCCGTGGCGGTCGTTTAGCGCACGTTCGGTGCGGGCCTCGTTGACCGCCAGCACGGGGCACGCCAGCTTCCCCTCGGCCTCGAGCCGGCGCAGGCGAACCAGCCCGCTGGTCGTCTCCTCGGTGCCCCCGATCAGCTCACCGAGCGCCGCGTCAGCCCGGGCGTGGGCGGTCATGAGCAGGTCGGCGCCGTCGTCGACGGTCACCTGCGGCTGGCCGTCGAGCAGCGCCCTGACGTGCCGGGCGTAGGTGTCGGCGTCCTCTCCGCGCAGCGCGTGGACCTCGGTCCCGTGCTCGTAGACGAGCGCCGCCGCCACGTCATCCTGGGTCGAGAGCGGGTTGGCCGAGCACAGCGCGACCCGGGCGCCGCCGTCGGCCATGGCGAGGACCAGGTTCGCGGTCTCCGCCGTGACGTGCAGGCAGGCCCCGAGGCGGATGCCCTCCAGGGGGCGATCCACGGTGAAGCGCTCGCGGATGCGGGCGAGCACGGGCATCTGCCCGCCTGCCCAGGCGATCCGCGAGGCGCCGACCGGCGCCAATGCCAGGTCGGCGACCTCGTGCCGCGGCAGCCGCGTGCGCGCCATCGACCCCAGGAGGGTCTACCTGATCGCCGCCGCTCTCTAGTAGCGGTAGTGGTCGGACTTGTACGGGCCTTCGACCGGGATGCCCAGATAGGCCGCCTGACCGTCCGTGAGCTCGGTCAGCTTGACCCCGAGCGCGGGCAGGTGCAGCCTGGCCACCTTCTCGTCCAGATGCTTGGGCAGCGTATAGACCCGCAGCTCGTAGGCGTCGGTGCGGGCGAACAGCTCGATCTGCGCGATCACCTGGTTGGTGAACGAGTTCGACATCACGAAGCTCGGATGTCCGGTCGCGTTGCCCAGGTTCAGCAGCCGGCCCTCGGACAGCACGATCACGGAATGTCCGTCCTCAAACACCCACTCATCGACCTGGGGCTTGATGCCGATCTTCTTGATGCCCGGAATCCTCGACAAGCCGGCCATGTCGATCTCATTGTCGAAG
>JAFAYP010000621.1 GCA_019240305.1 Solirubrobacterales bacterium | reverse complement strand
ACGCGTTCGAGGGGGCGGCGCTGCTGGCCGCGCTCGAGGAGGTGCGCAGCGACAACGCGCAGGGGGAGTACTACCTGCCGGACGTGCTGCCGATCATGCGCTCGCGGGAGCGCAGCGTGAGCGCGCACGAGATCTCCGACGACAGCGAGCTGGGGGTCAACGACCGCGTCCAGCTGGCCGCGGTCCGCCGGATCCTCCAGCGGCGGATCCACGAGCGCCACATGCTGGCCGGGGTGACGATCGTCGATCCCGCCAGCACCGTGATCGACGTGGACGTGCAGATCGGTCGGGACGCGTTGATCGCCCCGTTTACGAGCCTCCACGGCGCGAGCGAGATCGGCCCCGGGGCCACTGTCGGTCCGCTCAGTACGCTGCTCGACACCCGGGTCGGCGCCGGGGCCAAGGTCGTGCACTCCTATCTCGACCACGCCGAGGTCGGGGATCGGGTGAGCGTGGGCCCGTTCGCCTACTTGCGCCCGGGCGCCGTGCTGCGCGAGGGGTCGAAGGCCGGGACGTTCGTCGAGATCAAGAACTCGGACGTCGGGGCCGGAGCCAAGGTGCCCCACCTCTCCTACATCGGCGACACCGAGATCGGCGAGCGGACCAACATCGGCGCGGGCACGATCACCGCCAACTACGACGGCACCAACAAGCACCGCACGCGGATCGGGGCCGGCGCATTCGTGGGCGTCGACACGATGCTGGTCGCGCCGGTCAGCGTGGGCGCGGACGCGCACACGGGCGCGGGCTCGGTGATCACCGAAGATGTCCCGGACGGGGCGCTGGGGATCGCCCGTTCCCGGCAGAAGAACATCGAGGGCTATCGCGAACGTCGCAACCAGCGGGATTCGGGCGAGCGCGAGGCCCGAGAGGACGCTAAGAATCCAGCCGGATCACCTCGACAGCGGTAAGAATTGACCGTCGTCCGGGGACCAAGTAGCCCCCAGAGCCAGTCAGCGCCCGAGTACTCCGAGACCACTCATCCGTCACCTGTCGGCCCTAAACTCGATCGCACGATGAGCCTGCTCGAGACCCCCACCGCACCGAGCGAACTGGAGGTCGAGGCCCGCAAGCGGCTCATGCTGTTTTCCGGTCGGGCGAACCCGAACCTGGCCGCGAAGATCGCCTCAAAGCTCGGGGTCGAGCTCGGCACCGTGACGCTCAAGACGTTCACCAACGGCGAGGTCTACTGCCGCTATGACCAGTCGGTTCGAGGCGCGGACGTGTTCATCGTGCAGCCCATCTGCGGCAACGCAGACACCGGGCTGAGCGCCAACGACGCGCTGATGGAGCTGATGGTGATGGTCGACGCCGCGGTGGGTGGCTCGGCCCACCGGGTGATCGCGGTCACGCCCTGGTACGGCTACTCGCGCCAGGACAAGAAGTCCGCGCCGCGCGAGCCGATCAGCGCGCGGATGGTCGCCCGCATGCTCGAGTCGGCCGGGATCGACCGAATCCTCACCATGGACCTGCACCAGGGCCAGATCCAGGGCTTCTTCCAGAAGCCGTGCGATCACATGACCGCGCTGTTCATGCTCACCCAGTACTTCCAGGACCTCGGCCTCGACGACCTCGTGGTGGTCGCCCCGGACGCCGGGCGGGTCAAGCTCAACAAGCAGTTCGCCTCCAAGATCGGCGCCGATCTGGCGATCCTCAACAAGGAGCGCCCCACCCAGCAGGTGGCCGAGATCGGCTATGTGATCGGTGACGTGGCCGGCAAGACCGCGGTGCTGGTCGACGACATCATCGATACCGCCGGCACGCTCAAGTCGGCCGCCGACGCCGTGTTCGAGGCCGGTGCCCGCCGGGTCTACGCGGCGGCCACGCATGGCGTGTTCTCCGGCGAGCCGTGGAATCAGCTCGCGGCGGCCCACCTCGAGCAGATCGTGGTCACCGACACCATCCCGCTGCCGGCCGGGGCCCCGGACAACGTCCGCGTCCTGTCGTGCGCGGACCTGCTCACCAGCTCGATCCGCCAGATCTTCACCGACGGGTCGGTGAGCGACGTGTTCGGCGGCGAGAACCAGCTGTTCTAGGTATCGGCGGCCGGCGCCGGTGGGCGAGGGGCAGAGCAGCCGAGCCGCTCGGCTGATGGAGCTGCTCGGCCTGAGCGAGGACGAGCTCTGCCGGGTGCTCGACGTCGATCCGCTCACGCTGCTTTCCGGTCAGCTCGAGCACCGCAGCGAGCTCCCGATCCTGCTCGCTCTGCTCGACGAGGCCTCCGAGCGAGCCGGGCCGGACGTGCTCACTCGCTGGGTCCGAGCGAGCGGTCCCTCCGGTCGCCCGCTCGACGCGCTCCTGCGCCGCGACTTCGCCGCCTTCGAGGACGCGCTCGGTGAGCTCGCCGAGCGCGGCTTCGTGCTCCGGGGCGGACACCACTGAGGGCGACGGTGGCCGAGCCGCTCGTCCACACGCTGCGGATCCGCTACGCGGAGTGCGACCTCCAGGGCGTCGCCTTCAACGCCCACTACCTGAACTACTTCGACACGAGCATGACCGAGCTGTGGCGCGCGGCCTACGGCGGCTACCAGAACATGCTCGACCGCGGTGTCGACATGGTGCTGGCCGAGGCTCGCCTGCGCTTCTATCGCCCGGCCCGGTTCGACGACGAGCTCGAGCTCGCCGTGCTGGTCACCCACCTTGGCCGCACGAGCTTCCGGACCCGTCACCGAGCCGGCTGCGCCGGTGAGCTGATCGCCGAGGCCGAGCTCCGTCACGTCCTGGTCGACCGTCAAACGGTCGCCAAGACGCCGCTACCTGACTGGTTGCGCGATGGCATCGAACCCTGGACGGATACCGAAGCGGCGCAGGACTGAACCCGCGCGCGGGGCGTCCGAGCTGCGTCAGTCCTCGGCTTCGGAGTCGCCCGGCCAGATTCCGGTCAGATGATGAAACGCCCGGGCGCCCAGGCGATCCACGGCCGCGCCCACTCCTGCCGTGGTGGCCGCCTCGAGCGTGGCAGCGCCGACCACCTTGGGGAAGCTCGCCTCGGCCGTGGTCGGCTTCGGTGGGTCCCGTTCGTCGATTCTGGACCAGAGCGCCTTGAAGATCGCGGCTGCGATGCGTGCGCTGATCAGCCCGGCGATGATCCCGAACGGCTTGTAGAGGATCTTCATGGCGAGGGGAGCCTACCCGTCGAAACGCTCCTGAAGCCATCTGCACGGACGACCGTCGGCCCGGAGGATGGGGCCGGGCGTGATCTCTGAAAGCGCTCACCGGCGCGGTTTCGCTGCTCGATGGGGTATTAGTTAAGCCTGCGTAGCAGACGTATCTGGGAGCAGGAGGAAGATGATCGAAGAGGATCCATCGCCCGGCAGGAGCTCAGCCGAAGACCTGCTGCGCCAGGCGCTCCTCGATGACTCCTCCGCGGTGGCCGTCTCGCTCAAGGTCGGAGGCTTGCCGCTGAGCGAATCGGTGACCGTGATCTTCCATGGCCGGAGGGACCTCGGGACGCTCCAGACCTACGTGACGCGCGGAAGCCGAGGGGCCGGAGCCACGGTCGCGGCAAGCGAGCTGCTCCGGGTGCCGTGCGACCTCGATCTGGCCGATGCCGACGATCGCGCCGATGCCGAGCGCCTCTACATCGAGCAGGCGACGGCGCTCCGCGATGCGCTCGTCGGGGCCGACGTCGTGCTCGACGTCTGGCGCGAGCCGCTCGGAGAGCTGCTGGGCAGCAACGTGACCGTCGACCACTCGGTCGAGCTGTCGGTCCGCCTGCCGGCCCACCGGCTGCTGCCGACCGCGCTGGTCGCGCCCGAGTCGCACATGCTGGTCACGCCGGTGTGCAGCGCCCGCACGCTGGCCGAAGGCAAGCCGCCGATGGGAATCGCCTGCGCCCAGCAGGACGTGATCCGGATCTATCCGCTCGCCGATGATCCCGAGCGCTGCGTCGAGGACTTCCTCGAGGTCGCGGCCGAGCACGCCCGCGCGCTGGCCGAGCGCCTGGACCACCAGGAGGCCTCGGTCGAGCGCTTCCTCGAGCTCAGCGAGTAGCCGGCTCCCGGCCGCGGCCCGGGGAGCGGCGCTGACCGCGACTGCGCTTAGCTTCGGACGGTGCGCCGGACCCATCTCATCGCGATCGCCGTCGCGATCGTCGTGTTCCTGGTCATCAGCGCGCTTCTGGCGCGCGTGTTCAGCGCGAACTCCGCGGAGCAGTCCGCGATCACCACGCTGGTCACCGACGAGGCGCACGGCGACACGGGCGCGGTGATCGGGGACATCACGGGATGCCGGAGCACGCCCGCCTGCCGCCAGAGAGCCAGCGAGAACGTGCGCGCGCTCGCCCACCCAGGCCCGGTCTCGATCAT
>JAFAYP010000452.1 GCA_019240305.1 Solirubrobacterales bacterium | reverse complement strand
GAAGCCCGAGCGCTGGTGGCCCAGGACGTCCTCCTCGGTGTCGTAGCTGCGCTGGTACTCACCCGCTTGCGACTCGCTGTACTCGGGATCGTCGGCCTGCATCAGCCAGTTGTGGCCCTCGGCAGAGTTCGTGCCGATGTCGTAGGTGTTGTCGTAGAGACCGAACTGCCGGGCCAGCGCGTGCTGGTTCGGCGTCGCCTTCTCGCCGAACTGCGTGAGCGACGGGTCACCGTTGCCCTTACCGATGTCGCCGAACACCTGGTCGTAGGTCCGGTTCTCCTTCACGATCAGGAAAACGTGCTTGATCGTCGACGGGTCACCGATCCGCGTCGGGACCGGGACGGGGACCACGTGGTGACTGGTGGCCTCCTCGACGTCGTCCCTGTCCCAACCATTCTGAGCGAAGACCGTCGCCGTGTAGCGCGCGATGGACGCGTCGCTCGGAAGGGTGAAGCGCGTCAGGGATGCGGTGGTGCTGTGGGTGTCGTGGCCGCTGACCGGCTGGGTTCCCTCTCCCTTGTAGGTCGTGATGGCCGGGCCGCGCGCGTCGATTCCGCGGGTGTTGGTGACCACGATCTGGTCGCCGACAGTGGCGACATCCGCCGGGTAGTAGTCCGTGGGCAACAGGCCGATGTAGCTCACCGGGTCCTTCGGCGTGCCGTCGTAGCGGTAGACTGCCACCGCGTTCGCCCTTCCCAGAGCGACCAGCAGATGGCCATCCTGAGTCAGGGCAATACTGTCGGGCTCGTACCCCACTGTGGACTCCGGCCAGGGCTGGGTGTCGATGGTCTGGACGACCTGATCGGTGGTGGTGTCGATGACTGAGACGGTGTCACTGTTCGTGTTGGCGACGAACAACGCGTTGCCGCTCTCGTACATCGCCGTCGGATGCAGACCAACCGGGATCGAGCCGACCGGGGCCGACGGGTTTGCGGTATCGATGACGCTGACCGCACCGGTGGTCGAGGTGCCAAGGTACCCGTTCGCCGGCACCTGAGTCCCGTAGGAATCCATGGTCGTTTCGCCCGGCTGCGCCTGACGGCCACCCTCATCGCTCACGTAGAGCTTGCTGCCCACGAAGGCGAGCTCCCGCGGGGCGATGCCGACGTTCCACGTGTGCTCGACCGCACCCGTGTTGGGGTCGAGCGCCACGACGGAGTTCTGCCCGTTGAGCGCGGCGTAAAGCGTGGACCCGTCCGGCGAGTACTTGATCTGGCCCACCAGCGCGGAGTTGGGCACCGGAGTCCGGCCGTTACCCGAAAGGTGCGTGCCGACCGTCGGGAGCGAGAAGCGGGTCGGCGGACCAAGGATGCCCTGGGCGTTGACCGGGAACCGGGACACAGCGTCTTGCTCCGGAAGCCAGAGGAAGCTGCCGTCGGGCGAATACGTCGGGCCCTCCTGGCCGACAGTGCCGTCGGAGAGGCTCTGGCTGACCCCGGGCGCGGTGCCGACCGTCCAGATGAGCTTGTAGCTCGAGAGGTCGAAGATCTGCAGGACCACCGACTTGTCGGTGCTGGTGGCAGCGAGGAATCGCCCGTCCGGGCTGACCGTGGAGCCCATGAACTTGCCGAGCTGGGTGAGCAAGCGGTCGCCAATCGGCTTGATGATCTGGTCATCGGACACCTGGATCCCGTTGGGGTACTGGGTGCCGACCTGGTTCTCGCCAAATCCGACTGTCGACGCGTAGGTCACTCCGGCACCGGCGAGGACCACGGCGGTGGCGCCAACTGTGACGATGCGGCGTCGGCGACCGATCGCACGGGAGACGACGAGGCGTGCGGTCGGGGCTCGTCGGCGTCGTCGTGTGACCTGCGCACCGGTCAGTTCGACGCGATTCGCCCTTCTGGACCGGCTGAGCATCGGCGACTCCCTTGTCTCGGCAAGACGTGGACAGTGGCACCGTAAGGCTGCGCCCGGGCGCGCAAGTAACCGGTTGGTGAACCGCCCGGGTCGATCTCGGAGTCACCAGGGCGAGTCCTGGTCAGCCGCGCACGAGACATCGGGTCTCGATGACCTCGTCTCCGAGCATGGGCGCTGCGGCGATCAGCGGCGACTTGTGAGCTTGCCGACCAGCAGCTCGACGGACCGTTCGAGGTCGTCGAGAGTGGCATGCTCCACCGAGGAGATCCCGAGCTTACGGTTGACCCACGCGTTGACCTCGCGGTGAGAGCTTCCGTCGCGGCGGGTCAGCTCGGAGACGAGCCGGTGACGTTCGTTTCGAAGCCTCGCGCGCTGCTCGAACGCCGGCGCGTGGTGTTGCGGGGCTTCGTGGCCAGGGTCTGGCGCGGGTTCGTGTGCGCTCGCCACGAACCGCGGCGGTATCGCCGGGGCGGGCGCTCCGAACAGCGTCATCTGCGGGGCGACATCCGCGCTCAAAGGCTCGAACACGAGCGTCTCACCGCGTTCTGACGGGGCGACGTCGGGGCGGTCGAACTCGCCCGCGAGATCGTCCTCGGGTCCTCGCAGGGCATGCCGGATCTCCTGCTGCACAGCAGCGGCGTGGTCGCGTAGGATCGGGTCTGCGGGGATGTAGAGCCAGCTCGGCTCCGGTGGCCGGTTCCTGATCGTGCGCACGAACCGCCCGACGATCTGCCGGAACACGAGCGGCGTCTTGGCAGCTGTTGCGTATACGCCGACACGCAGGCGGGGGATGTCGACGCCTTCGGAGACCATGTTCACGGCCACGATCCACGGGTCGCGAGCATTCGTGAAGGCGGCCAGCTTCTCGGCGGCCCGGGGCTCGTTGTGCAGGACGACCAGGACGCTCTTCCCGGTCGCCTCGCGCAGCAACGCGGAGATTCGGCGCGCGTGGGAGGAGTCCGCGGCGATCACCAACCCGCCGGCGTCCCGGTGTCCGTCACGGCGCAGCATCCGGAGCTTGGTGTCGGCCTCGCGCAGGATCCGCGGCAGGCCGTCGGGGAGCTCGGTCGAGATCGCCGTGCGGTAGCGGCGGCTGGCCTCGCGCCCGGTCAGGACGGTCTCGAAGCTCGACTCGATCACGTCGTCGCCGCTTCTCCACGACAGCGTGCCGTCGTAGGCGACGAAGCACACCGGCCGGCAGATGCCGTCGAGCACGGCTTCCGCGTAGCTGTAGGAGACATCCGGCTCCGCGAGTCCGGCGGAGTCGTAGCGCACCCCGGGAATCGGCGTGGCATCGGAGCGAAATGGCGTCCCGGACAGGAGCAGCCAGCGCGTGCAGCCGCCGAGGGCCTTCGCGAACGCCTCCCCCCAAGCCAGCTCTTCGCCTAGATGGTGCGCCTCATCGGCGATCACCAACGTCCGAGGGGTGCTCGCGCGCTCCCACCGACCTGGCGCCTTGGCAATCCGCGCGTACGTCACCGCTACGCCGTGAAAGCCCTTGGGCGCTTGCGGCGAGGACGTGTCGACCGCCAGCTCGACCCCCAGCCGGCTGGCGGCGCGCGCCCACTGGCGCGTCAGCGGCCCGGTTGGGCACGCGACCACCACCGACTGGGCCGTCCCGGAGCTCAGCTCGCGCCGCGCGAACTCCAGGGCCGGCCGTGTCTTGCCGGCTCCGGGCGCCGCTGAGAGCAGGAATGAACCTCGCTCCCAGCGCTCCATCTCGGCGAGCGCGCGCGTCTGCCAGACGCGCAGCGCGGGTGTGGTCTGCAGAGGGGGCCTGGACACGGGCCGGACATGGTGACCACCGGCCCGGACAAAACAGC
>JAFAYP010000142.1 GCA_019240305.1 Solirubrobacterales bacterium | reverse complement strand
CGCGTTCGGCCAGGCGCGTGTCCCGGCCGAGCTGGCCGGCGCCTTCCTCAACCTCGAGCCGGTGGTCGGCGCCGCGGCCGGATGGCTGGCGCTGGGCGAGCCCGCCGCGCTCGGTCAGCTGGTCGGCGTCGGGGCCGTGTTGACCGGAATCGTCATGAGCACCATGCCGGCTCGGCCGGCCGGGGACCGGACCCGCGTCACGGTGCGGTTGCGGCGCCTCGCCTACGAAGTCCGCAGCTTCCGAGCGTGACGCTCGGGCGGCGCCGCGGTCCGAGCTCGAGCCTCAGCGCCACCAAGGACGGCGGCGGATCGCGGCCACCTGCGCGGCGGGCACCACGAGCTCGCCCAGGTGCTCCGCCAGATGGCTGAGGTGCTCGCAGAGCCAGATCCCGTAGTAGGAGGCGGGCGCGCGGTCAGCTCCGAGCGGGGCGAATACCGGCGGCTCGAGCGGGCGCGGCTCGACGCGGCTGGGCCGGCCGACCAGGGCCGCCAACTGCTCATACCAGGCTCCCAGGGAATCCGTGCGCCGCTGCAGCGCTTCGCGCACGACGTCGATCGCGCCAGCGTCCAGGGGTAACTCGGCGATCGCCCGCGCGGTCAGTCGCAGGCGCAGCGAGCCGCCGACCAGGCGCCACAGATCCGGTCTGGCGATGTGCTTTGTCCCCTGCTCGGCGAGCAGGCCGCGCAGCGCCTCGTCGAGCCGGGCCCCCGCCGTGGCGGCCGGTAGCGCCGCATCGGGCGCGCCGTCCCGCAGGCCGACCACCCGATCGATCGCCTGCTGCAGATAGCTCGCGCCGGAGCGATACGCATCCGCCAGGTCGTCGCCGACGACGGCGGCCACGCCCCGGGGCCAGAACAACACGCCGACGACGATGCTCACCGTGCAACCGATGGCCACATCCTCGATCCGGACCACGCCGACCTTCCAGCCCACCGGGGCGATCAGGTTGAACAGCACGGCCACGGTCACCGTGAACGCCGCCTGCCCAACCACGAACGGTGCGGTGCCGGGCGCGTAGGCGGCGACCAGCACCGCGAGCGGCAACGCGACCCAGAGGGCGGTGGAGGCGCTGCCGATCGCCACCAGGAGGATCCCGCCGACCACGAAGCCGAGCGCCGTGCCGGCCACCGCACGCAGTGCGGTGGCGCCGGTCGAGGCAGCGTTCGTGCGGAGCACCGAGAGGGTTCCGAGCACCACCCAGAAGCCGTGCTGAAGGCTCCCGAGGTCAGCCACCGCCACGGCGGCCGCCAGCGCGACGGCGCCGCGCAGGCTGTTGACGAACCACACCGAGCGAATGCTGGCGTGAGTGTGGGCCGCCGTCGAGATGCTCGAGACACGACGGGCGGCGCGGGCGGCGGCGTTCGATCCCGCATACCAGCGCTGACGGCGCGCCTCCAGCCAGGCCGGGTCCGCGTTCCGGGACGCCACCAGCGTCTCGGCCGCGAGCGCGAGCACCGCGACCGCGATCGCGTGGGCGTGAAACGAGGCCTGCGCCCCCGCTCGGAACTCCTCGCGCGGCGCCGGCGACAGGCGCTCGAGCCCGGCAACCGCGTCGGCCTGGCAGCGCTCGAGCCCGTCCACGTCCGGTTGCGCGTGGCCGCCGGCGAGCAGCGTCGCGACGTCGCGCAGAATCTGGCTGGTGCTGGACAGCAATCGGCGTGCCGGTGGCGCTGCACCGCTCAGGTCGGCGCGCTCGCGGATCGCGTCGGTGGTGAGCGCTGTGCACCACTCGAGCAGCTCGACGGCGGTGGCCAGCGCCTGATCGGCGGCGGCCAGGCCGGTCGGGCGGTAGGGCGTCGCGGTGAAGCGCGCGAGCAGACGGTGCTTGAACGCGATGGTGGCGGCGAGCTGGTCCTCGGTCGCGGTCCCGTTCAGGGCCGCGTCGAGCTGGTCGGCCAGGGCGCAGGACAGCTCAGAAGCCGCGCCCCGCAGCGCGTTTTCGCCGAGCGGGGGCGAGAGGATCAGCACCGCGGCGGTTCCGGCCACCGATGCCATCCACCAGCCGAGGAGCCGGTCCGGGACCATGCCGATCGTGCCCGGCGAGGCGGCGGGCAGGACATAGGCCAGCAGCGCGGCGGTCGCCCCCGAAGCGGCGTTGGGGCCCGCGATGCCGGCAAAGAACACGGCGAAGGTAACCGGGACGGTGGCGAGCGCGGCCACCGCGGTCGACGAGCTGACCAGAGTGCCGACGCTCAGCAGGGCGCTCCCGGCCAGCGCCAGCATCGCGTGGGCAAGCAGCTTGTCGCGCCGCGTGCCCGCGAACGCGGCCAGCACCAGCGTGGCGAAGCCGCCAAACGCCGCGAACGTGGCGATCTGCAGGTTGCCCATGACCCGGTCGGTCAGGGCGAACAGGCCGCACACGACGATCACCGCCCGCAACGCGCGTAGGGCCGCCGGGGTCGACCAGCCCGGCATGAGCTCAGTCGGCGAGCTGAAGGATCAGCTTGCCGGTGTTCTCGCCGCGGAACAGCCCGAGAAACACCTCGGGGAACTGTTCGAGTCCGCCGCGGACAACGTCCTCGCGCGAGTGGAGCTCGCCGGCGGCCAGCCACTCGGCCAGCTGGGCGATCGCCTCCGGGTAGCGCTCGGCGTAGTCGAAGACGAGGAAGCCGGCCATCGAAGCCCGCTGGACCAGCAGCTGCATGTAGTTGACCGGTCCGCGCGGCTGCTGTTCGTTGTACTGCGAGATCGCGCCGCAGATCACCACCCGCGCGCCGAAGGCGATGCGGCGCAGGACCTCATCGAGCGTCTCCCCGCCGACGTTGTCGAAGTACACGTCGATGCCGTCGGGCGTGTGCCGGCGCAGCTCGGAGCGCAGCTCTCCGCCCTTGTAGTCGATGGCGGCGTCGAAGCCGAGTCCGTCCACGATCCAGGCGCACTTCTCCGGCCCGCCGGCGATGCCCACCGTCCGGCAACCCTTGATGCGGGCAATCTGCCCCACCACGCTGCCCACGGCGCCGGCGGCGCCGGAGACCGCCACGGTCTGCCCCGGCTGCGGACGGCCGAGCTCGAGCAGCCCGAAATAGGCGGTCAGGCCGGTCATGCCGAGCGCTCCGAGGTGGACCGGCGCGGGCGCCAGTGAGGTGTCGACTCTTCGCACCGCGCGTCCGTCGGATATTGCGTAGCGCTGCACCCCGAACATGCCGGTGACACACTGGCCAACGTCGTAGTCGGGGTGGCGGGAGTCGATCACCTGGCCGATCGCGCCCGCGCGCATAACCTCGCCGATGCCCACCGGCGGCACGTAGGAGCGAGCCTCGTTCATCCAGCCGCGCATGGCCGGATCGAGCGAGATGTACTCGATCCGCACCCGGAACTGCCCGTCCTCGGGATCGGGCGCGGGCTCCTCGACGTACTCCCAGTCAGACGGCTTGGGCAGACCGACGGGGCGTGCGGCGAGGCGCCACTGTGCGTTGGCTTCGATCACCGGCCGAGCCTACTCGACGCGCTCAGGGCACGCCCGGCGATCGCGACAATGGCGGCATGGAGCGTCGAATCGTGACCCGGCGGGCCTCGCCCGAGGACCTCCGGCTGGTGCTGACCGAGTACCGGATCTCGCTGGCGCTCAGCAGCGAGCGATGACCACGCGGTAGCCGAGGTCGAGCTCATCGCACTGGAGCAGGTGCCCCCAGCGCCGCTGCCACTCGCCGGTCTCGAGGTCGGCGCGCAGCGCCCGCACGCCGGCCCGGCGATCGAGTTCGGGAATCAGTGCCAGGACGGGCATGGTGGCGCGCACCTCGGGATCGAGATAGGCGTGCGGACGGCGCCAGAAGGCCGCCTCGAAGCCGTCGCGGCAGTCGGCCGGGACCGGTACGGGAATCGTCTCGAGCGGCCCCAGCACCGCGGCCAGGTCCTCCAGCCGGGTCTCCCGGCCCGCGACCAGGCGCTCGGTGGCGGGAAAGTACTCATACAGCCACCACCAGCGGCACGCGTCGGGGTCGCGCATGAACAGCACGATGCGGTCGCGGGCCACCCGCTGGAGCTCGGCCAGACCGCGGCGGCGGTCGGTCCAGTGGTGGATGGTCAGCACGCCCATCGCGGCGTCGAACTCGTCGTCGGCAAACGGGAGCCGTTCTGCGATGGCACGCACGGCGGGCGCCGCGCCAGGGGGGCGCCGGGCGATCATCGTGGCCGACGGCTCGACCGCGATCACCCGCCGGTCGCGTGGCTCGTAGGCGCCGGCACCCGCCCCGACGTTGAGCACCGAGCCCGCGTCGCCGAGCGCCTCGCGGATCGCCTCGGCGATCCGGGGATCCTCTCGACGGCCGAGAAGGTAGCTGCCGCCGATCCGGTCGTACACCGCCTCGCGGCTCACGCGCCGTCCTCGACCGCGGACCACGCGCGAGCGATGTCGGCGCCCAGCCGGCAGTTGCCGCGCACGATCTCCAGATTGACTGCCACGCTGCTGCGCCCGGTGTGCTGGTGGATGTAGTCGAGCAGGAACGGCGTGATCTCCTTGCCCCGCAGAGACGCTTCGCCGGCCGCGTCGAGCGCCTCGGCGAGCAGCCGGTCGTGGAGCGCTGGATCGAGCTGCGTGCCCTCCGGGAGCGGGTTGGCCACCAGGATCCCGCCGGGCAGGCCGAGCTGGTCGGCGGCCTGCATCACCTGGGCGATCTCCTCGGGCGTGGTGACCGGCGAGTCGACCTGATAACCGCTGTCGGACAGCCAGAAGGCGGGGAAGCGGTTCGTTCCGAACACCAGCACCGTGACGCTCAGGCTCTCCAGCCGCTCCAGCGTGGCCCCGATGTCGAGGATCGACTTCACCCCCCCGGAGACGACGGTTATGCGGCAGCTCCCGAGGATTCCGAGATCGGCGGATTCGTCGAAGGTGGTCGCGGCGTTGCGGTGCACGCCGCCGATCCCGCCTGTGGCGAACACGCGGATCCCGGCGCGCGAGGCGAGCAGTGCGGTGGCGGCGACCGTCGTGCCCCCGGTGGCTCCCTGGGCGATCGCCACCGGCAGGTCGCGGGCGCTCAGCTTCAGAGGCGTCTCGCGGGCGGCCAGCTGCTCGAGCTGCTCGGGCTCGAGTCCGACGTGGACGATGCCGTCGAGCAGCGCGATCGTCGCGGGCACCGCGTCGCGCTCGGCGACGGTCCGTTCGAACTGCAGCGCGGCCTGCACGTTCTCCGGCTGCGGCAGGCCGTGCGTGATGATCGTCGACTCGAGCGCGACAACCGGCGTGCGCTCCCGGAGCGCTCGGGCGACCGTCTCGGAAACGACGACTCTGTGCTGCACGGAGCTCACCGACGCGATCATGTTGGCATGGACCCTATGAGCGTCAGCCGCCCGCAAACCCCGGCGTTGACTCTCTGCACAATCGGCGATCTGATTCTTGACGTAATCGTGCTGCCTGACCGGAAGCTTGCAGCCGACGCTGACACGCCGGCCACGATCCGTTTTGCTGCGGGCGGTCAGGCCGCCAACGTGGCCGCGTGGGCAAGCGCACTGGGCGCCCGCAGCCGGCTCATCTGCAAGCGGGGAACCGATCAGGCGAGCCGGCTGGCCGGCGGCGAGCTCGCCCGCCACGGCGTGGAGATCTGTGGCCCCGTGGTGGAGGGCCGCGGCGGCGTGGTCGTGTCCCTGCGCGAGAGCACCGGCGGGCGCACGATGGCCTCCGATCGCGGTGTGGCCTCGTTGCTCGCACCCGAGGAGATCGACCCGGGGTGGATCGAGCCGTGCGACGTGCTCCACGTCTCTGGCTACTGCCTGCT
>JAFAYP010000133.1 GCA_019240305.1 Solirubrobacterales bacterium | reverse complement strand
TCCGCGTACCACATGATGATCGCCGCGTGGTTGCCGGCCTGACGCTCGAACGTGTCAACCGTGCTCAGCTCGGACGCCTGCCAGGGCTTCCACCAGTTCCGGGCCAGCGGCCCGGTGCTGACACCCAGGTCGAGCGTCCCGGCGGATCCTGCTGCCGGCTTGCCCGGTAGTGGAGCCGCAGGCGCCGACGCCGGCTTGGCGATGACGCCCTGCTGGTAGGCGAACAGCCCAAGCGTCACCGCCAGCACCAGAAGCGAGGTCGTTCTGGCTCTCATCGGTCACGCCGCCGTCATCGCGTGGAGCGCCTGGTGCCCGAAATGCCCCACGGACACACCGAGCAACGCGACCAGGCAGGCGAGCGCGAGGACGATCACCACGCGAGACCGCAGCGCAATCCGCGGCGCGCGGTGCTCGGCGGCGATCTGCTTGATGTCCATCCCGAGCGTCGTCGCAAGCACCGCGGCGCCCATCAGCGCGTTGGCGAGTGCCAGCCCGTAGTAGCCGCGAACGATGGTGCTCCCGGCGCCCCAGTCGAACAGCCAGACCGCGGCAAGCGGGAGTGCCGCCAGGACGATGTACGGGCCGTAGATGCTGATCGCGTGCGGGCCACCCCCGGACGCCTTGCCCTTGGGAGTGATCATGTACGGACGCTTGATCCGGAGAGCGACGTTGATCAGCGCCCACAACACCACCGGCCAGCGCGCGGTCTGCAGCACGATTCCCCGCCAGGACAGCCTCACGCCGCTCGGCTGAAACCACCTGCGGGATTCGCACCACATCAGCGTCGAGGTGAGCATCACGGGCACGAAGTAGACGAGGAAGCGCCCGAGCGGGACCGACGCGATCGGCCGGTTGGCCAACAGCGCGACCGCCGGGAGCGCCCACAGGACCGCAAGCGAGACCGACCAGAGCGTGTACCAGCTCTGGCAGAAGAGGAACTGGAGGGCCTGGCCTCGCGTGTAGCGGCGGATCAGGCGGGGAGTGTGCTGGAAGAAGATCTGAATCATCGAGTACGCCCACGCGAACTGTTGACGCAGGTACGTTGCGAGGTCATGCGGTCCGTCGCCGGTGGCGATCAGCTCGGGAACGAACACGCCGCTGTAACCGTGGGCGGCGAGGACGACCGTGTCGAGGTGGTCCTCGGCGCGGGTTGGCTGAAAGCCCCCGATCTCGCGGATCGCCGCAGTCCGGTAGGACGTGTGCGAGCCGATGATGAACGGGGTTCCGGTGGCGCCGTAGAACCCCATCTGCAGCGGGCCCTGAAAGATCAGGTCCTGCTCGGCCAGCCCGCGAGCCGTCCAGTTTTCCAGATTGCCGCAAACGCTTGGAGCCTGAACCCACGCCACCTTCGGGTCGCGAAAGTAGCCGAGTACCCGGCCGAGGTAGTCAGGGCGCGGCCGGTGGTCGATGTCGAGTTGGACGAACGCCTCGTAGTCGAGTCCGAGCGCTCGAATGTGGTCGAGCCAGGCGTTGACGTTCCCGGCCTTGGTCTTGGTCTGGAATGGCGGCGCCGGCTGGTTCCAGGCCTCGACCCCGCGGCGCGTGAAGTAGTTGATGGCGTGCTTGCCCGCCAGCGCCCGGACCTCGTCTGAGCCGCCCTCGTCGAGGATCCAGCTGTCGTGAGGATGCTCGACGTTCCTGAGCGCGATGAGTTGCCTCTCGATCACGCCGAGCGATTCACTCGAGGGCACGCATAGCGTGATCATCGCCACGCGCATGCCCGCGGCCGGCTCGAGCTCCACGGGACGCTTCATCTTGCGCACGAACCGCCAGAACACCGTCGGCAACAGCGTGGTCTGGTAGAAGAGCGCGATCGTCTCGGTCCAGTACAGCCATGGCGTGCTGTGATCGGTCTGGCGCAGCCACCACCCCCAGAACGCCAGGTTGACCGAGAGCCAAAGCAGCCCGACCGCCCAGAAGCGCATGCGGTCGACCGGGGACATTGCACTCAGCTTGGAGTGATGGAAGTCCTCGACCGGCTTGCGCTGGTCGCACTCACGGCTTCTGCTGCCGACGGGCCAAGGCCGCCGTATCCGGCGCGGGCGTTCGCGGCCCGCTACTGCTGAGCGCATTTCGGTCCTGTGTGAGGTCGGCGCTGCCTGAGGCAACGCGTGATGCTCCGGCGACCGGCTGGTCACCGGAGGGGCTGGTCGAGGCCACCCGCGATATCCATTCGAGCAGCGAAAAATGAAAGCTTCCGAAGAGCGCTCAGGCGAACCAGCAGCCCCGTTTGGCCGGCCCGCGCGGCTATTGGAAGCCGCAGGTCTTTGCCGCCTGCTCGAATACGGGCGAGTTGACGTCGATCGTCTTCGGGACGAGCAGGAACAGCCCGCCGTTGGGTCCGCCGAAGCCAACGACGGTGCTGTAGTCCTGAGGGTTGGTGGGTGGCGTGGTCGCGGGATCAGGGAAGCCGGTGACGCCGTGGGTCCGCATGCACCGAGCCGTTTGCACCAGCTGCTCCTTCTGGCGCTCGCTGACGCCTTGCGGAGGGCCTCCGCCGGGCAGGAGGTTCTTGCACTGCGCGTGGGCGGCCTTGAACGACGGCGAGAACGGGTTGATGTCCGAGCCCGGGGTGAAATGGATGCCACCGCCACTGCTCGGATCGGGGAAGTTCGACACACCATGCGCGCGCATGCACTTCGAATACGCCAAGAAGCCCGTGCCCGTCGTGCCGCTCGGGCCGCCGCTTTGCGTCGAGTCGCTTCCGGACGCCCCGCAGGCGGTGAGCGCCCAGGCGCAGGCGAGGAGCGCAGCAGCGAGCCGCAGGCGGCACCGCGGTAGCCTCAGTTGGAGTGCCGGCATCGGTGTGGTTGGTAACCGATCGGTCGTAACACGGGCATAACTGGGTTACGAGTCCGTTATGCGGCTGTCACGTTCTGGCCGGGACACCGGGGCGGGCCGAGCCGGCGCTGGGACGCCGCTCAGTGCAGCTGGGCCGCCACGGTGCGCTCGGCGACGGTGAGCGCCTCGTCCTGCGGCGTCTGCGGGTCATCGCTGGCGTACACGTTCGGCATGATGCCCGGACCCGAGTTCGCCCCGCCGCCGCCGAGGTTGTGTCCGTTGGGAGAGAAGTATTTGCCCACCGTGAGGTCAAGGGCGCCGGCGTTGGCCAGCCGCTCTGTCACCTGGAAGACTCCCTTGCCGTAGGTCTCGGTCCCGACCACCTCGGCTCGGCCGCTGTCCTGCAGCGCAGCGGTCACGATCTCGGACGCCGACGCCGTCCCGTGATTCACAAGCACCACCAGCGGGATGTCGCCCGCGATCGCATCGCCCCGTGCCATGTAGACCCGGCGGCGCTGACCGCGCTCCTGGGCGGACATGATCTCGCCGTGCGGGATGAAGATGCTGGCCACGTCGATTGCCTCGTTGATCAGGCCTCCGCCGTTTCCCCGCAGGTCGAGGATCAGCGCCTTGGCACCGCCGTCCAGCGCGGCCCGCGCGTCGGCGCGCAGTTTTTCACCGGAGCCCTCGGTGAAGCCGGTGAGCGTCAGATGTCCGATGCGCCGATGGTCGTAGGTGAGCATCTGCCAACTCGCCACCGGCGCGACGATGTTGGCCCGCTCGATCGAGACCACGTGCTCGACGCCGTCCCGCTTGAAGGTGAGCTGAAC
>JAFAYP010000026.1 GCA_019240305.1 Solirubrobacterales bacterium | reverse complement strand
TGCCGGGGGCGACCTGCTGGGCGGGAACCCCGCCTGGTGGAACATGGTCTTTCCCGGAGCCGCGCTCCTGGTGATCGTGCTGGCGTTCAACCTGGTCGGCGACGGCCTGTTGGATGCGCTCAACCCGAAGGCGAATCGTTGAAAGTTTTGAAGTTCGTCACGCATCCGCGCTGCGAACATCAAAGAGGAGGAGGTAACGCAATGAGGTCGTACAGTTCTAGGAGGTACACGCAATGAGGAAGTACCGTTCGGTTGCCGTGCTAGCGGCCACCGGCGCACTGACGCTGGGCCTCGCCGCTTGCGGTGGCAGCAGCAGCAACAGCAGCGGCAGCGGCAGCGGCAGCAGCGGCAGTAGTGGTGCTAGCAGCAACGCTGCGCCCAAGCTGCCTTTGAAGGCCGGCGAGGACTCCGCCGCCGAGTCGCTGACCGGCGCCAAGCAGGGCGGCACGCTGAACGTGCTGTCGTCCGAAGGGTTCAACCATCTCGACCCGGGCCAAGCCTACTTCGCGCTGGACTACGAGGTCGTCTATGCGACGCAGCGTCCGCTGTTCGTCTACATGCCGAACTCGCAGACGGAGCTGGCGCCTGACCTGGCCACGGAGGTCCCCACCTCCGCCAACGGCGGGATCACCGACGGCGGCAAGACGGTGACGATTCACATTGAGCCTAACGTGAAGTTCGCGCCGCCGGTCAACCGGGTCGTGACGGCCGCCGACGTGAAGTACGCGATGGAGCGGATGGCCAATCCGAACGTCGCGGGGGGCTACTGGACCTCGTACTTCCAGAACGCCATCGTCGGTGCCGCCTCGGCCAAGGGCGGCCCGATCTCCGGGATCCAGGCGCCGAATGCGACGACGCTGGTGATCCACCTCACTCAGCCGGTCGCGAACACGATCGTCCAGGCCCTCTCGCTGCCGGGCTCGGCGCCCGTCCCGGCGACCGTCGCGGGCCCGCTCGACAAGCACGCCCCGACCAACTTTGGCGTGACCCAGCTCACCGCTACCGGGCCGTACATGATCAGCGGCGAGCAGAACGGCAACAGCATCACGTCGGGCTTCACCCCGGGCAAGTCGCTCACGCTGGTCCGCAATCCCAACTGGAGCGCGAGCACCTACGCCGGGCCGTACAAGCCGCCGGCGTACCTCGACCAGATCAACATCACCAACGGCGGCGATCCGCAGGTCATCGGACCGCAGGTGCTGAAGGGGACGAGCATGGTTCAGCTCGACACCCCGAGTAAATCGACGGTGCAGGAGGCGTACACGAAGTATCCGTCGGAGATCACCTTCACCCAGGGGGCGGGCGACCACTACTTGACGTTGAACAACTCGCACGGCCCGTTTACCAACGTCAACCTCAGGCGTGCGGTGTACGCGAACCTGGATCGTGTCGCGATCATCAAGGAGAAGGGCGGAGAGCTGACCGGGACGCCCGGGACGCACTTCATCTATCCGGGTACCGCCGGGTTCATTCAGGCCGGCGCGTACGCCGGACCGGACTACCCGTGGGCGGTGCACACGAGCGGGGACCTGGCCGTCGCGAAGCAGTACATGAAGAAGGCCGGCTACCCGTCCGGAACCTACACAGGCAACGCCACGGTGACGGTTGTCGGCTCGAACAACGGCGCCGACGAGCTTGCGATTAACCAGATCGTCAAGCAGGACATGACGCAGCTCGGCTTCAAGGTCAACCTGATCCAGGTCGACCAGAGCGTCATGTACTCCAAGTACTGCATGGTGCCCAAGGCCGAGGTCGATGGCTGCCCGTCCGGCGGCTGGCTGCGGGACTTCAACGACCCGTACTCGATCCTGGTTCCGACGTTCAGCACCGCGGCGATCACCCCGACCGCGAACAACAACTTCGGGCAGGTCAGGGACGCGGCGCTCGACGCGGCGATGCAGAAGGCGCACCTGACGATCGATCCGATCCAGGCCGCACAGCTGTGGGCGCAGGCCGACGAGCACATCGTCAACATGGCCGAGGCCGTTCCGGAGGACTTCGACATCCAGCCGAACGTCTTTGCCTCGAACGTTCACTGGGTGGGCGATATCTGGAACGAAGGCAGCGTCAACCTCGCCTACACGGGGCTGAAATAGCAGTAGCGTGACCGGACCCCGCTCCACATGCGGAGCGGGGTCCCGTCCCATCACCGTCAAAAACCGACCTCGCCCGAAGTGGCCACTTACATCATCCGCCGCGTGTTGTGGGGGATCGTCACGGTCGTGGCGGTCATCTTCGTCACGTTCGTGTTGTTCCGGGTGTTCCCGACTGCCGACCCGGCGACCCTGCTGGCCGGCAAAGGCGCGACACAAGAGCGGATCGCGATCATCCGCCATGAACTCGGCCTCAACCACGCCTGGTACGTCCAGTTCTGGGACTACCTGAAGGGGATCCTCTTTCACTTCAACCTCGGCTACAGCTTCTACACCCAGCGCTCGGTGCTCAGCGAGATCGGCAGCGCGCTACCGGCGACACTCTCGCTGACTGCCGGCGCCGTGGTGCTCTGGGTGATCGTCGGAGTCCCGATCGGGATCCTCTCGGCGATCAAGCGCGGAACGATCTGGGATCGGGCTGCGATGACCGGCGCCCTCACGTTCGTCTCGATGCCCACCTTCTGGTTCGGGCTGATCCTGATCTACCTTCTCGCCCAGTCGCTCGGTCTCGTGTCGATCTTCCCCGGGCCGGGCTCATATGTCGGACTCACCGCCAACCCGGTCAAGTGGTTCACGGGGCTCATCCTCCCGTGGCTCGTGTTGGCGCTGACGCAGGCGGCGATCTACTCGCGCCTGCTGCGCGGCAACCTGCTCGACGTGATGGGCGAGGACTACATCCGCACGGCACGGGCCAAGGGGCTGCGGAACCGCCGGGTGGTCTTCAAGCACGGCGTCCGCTCGGCGATCACGCCCGTGCTGACCGTGCTCGGAATCGACCTCGGCGCTCTGCTCGGCGGTGCCGTGATCACCGAGAGGATCTTTGAGATCCACGGCGTCGGGCTGTTGAACATCACCGCGATCGGGAACTCCGACTTCCCGGTGGTTCAGGGCACCACCGTATTGGCGGCCGTGTTCGTGGTCGTTGCCAACATCGCCGTTGACATCGGGTACGCCTACCTCGACCCGCGGGTGCGCTACACGTGAGCGGCCCGCTGATCTCGGTCGAAGACCTCAAGGTCTCGTTCGATACCGATGACGGGGTCGTCCACGCGGTCGACGGCCTGTCGTACCAGGTCGCCCCCGGCAGGACGCTCGGGATCGTCGGCGAGTCGGGCTCGGGAAAGAGCGTCAGCTCGCTCACGATGCTCGGGCTGACCCGGAGCCCGCACGCGACGATCTCCGGGAAGATCATGTTCGCCGCCGACCCAGAGCGCGGGCCCGAGGACCTCGTCTCAATGAACGACGACAAGCTCCGGCGGATCCGCGGGAACGACATCGCGATGATCTTCCAGGACCCGCTGTCGTCGCTGCACCCGTTCTACAAGGTCGGCAACCAGCTGATGGAGACGGTGCTCGCGCACCGCAACGTCTCCAAGCGTGAGGCGCGCGACCGGGCCATCGAACTGCTCGGGCTCGTCGGCATCCCCGACCCGCAGCGCCGCGTCGATCAGTACCCGCACGAGTTCTCCGGCGGTATGCGCCAGCGCGTGATGATCGCGATGGCGCTCGCCAACGAGCCGAAGCTGTTGATTGCCGACGAGCCGACGACCGCGCTCGACGTGACGGTCCAGGCGCAGATCCTGGCGCTGCTCGAGGGGCTCCAGGACCGGCTCGGAATGGCGATCGTGATAATCACACACGATCTCGCCGTCGTCGCCGAGATCGCCGACGAGATCGCGGTCATGTATGCCGGCCGGATCGTCGAGCGGGCCGAGGCGAACAAGGTGTTCGCTTCGCCACAGCACCCGTACACGTGGGGGCTGCTGAAGTCGATTCCGCGGCTCGACAGTCCGCGCGGTGAGGAGCTGGTGCCGATCGCCGGCCGGCCACCGAGCCTGATCAACCGCCCGACGGGTTGCCACTTCCATCCGCGCTGCCCGTACGTGCAGGAGGACCACAAGCGGCTCGATCCGAGACTCGAGGCCGTCCCCGGCGATCCCGGGCACGAGGTCGCCTGTCTGCTTGAGGCCGACGTCCGCGCGCGCATCTGGGCCGGGCTTGCGAGCGGCCAGTCGCCCGGGGAACTGCGGCCGCTGGCCGCCGGCTCGAGGCCGAGCGCTGCGGCCCGGGCCGCACCGTACCCACAGTCGGAGGGGTTATCGTCATGAGCGACGCGATCATCGAGCTCAGGGACGTCTCGAAGCACTTCCCGATCAAGCGCGGGGTCATCATCCAGCGCCAGATCGGCGCGGTGAAGGCGGTCGACGGGGTCTCATTACAAGTGCAGCGCGGCGAGACCCTCGGGATCGTCGGCGAGACCGGCTGCGGCAAGAGCACGACGGCGCGCCTGATGGTACGGCTGCTCGACCCGACGGCCGGCCACGTCCTGTTCGAGGGCGAGGACATCTTTAAGCGCACGGGCGACGGGCTCAAGGCCCTGCACCGCGAGATGCAGATGATCTTCCAGGACCCCTACTCGTCGCTCAACCCGCGCCGCCGGGTCGGCACGATCATCGCCGAGCCATTCGCGATCCACGGTTTGTTCAAGGGCGAGGGCGAGCGCAAGAAGCGCGTGCAGGAGTTGATGGACCGCGTGGGACTGAACCCCGAGCACTACAACCGCTACCCCCACGAGTTCTCGGGCGGTCAGCGCCAGCGCATCGGGGTGGCGCGCGCAATCGCGCTCGAACCGAAACTTTTGGTCGCCGATGAGCCGGTGTCGGCGCTCGACGTCTCGATCCAGGCGCAGGTGCTGAACCTGCTGCGCGGCCTCCAACGCGAGATGGGCCTGACGCTGATCTTCATCGCGCACGACCTGTCGGTGGTGCGCCACATGTGCGACCGGGTGGCGGTCATGTACCTGGGCAAGGTCGTCGAGGTCGCCCCCAGCGACGCTCTCTACAGCTTTCCCCGGCACCCGTACACCGGCGCCCTACTGAGCGCGGTCCCGGTCCCCAGACCCACCGGCGGACGCCGCGAGCGCCAGCTCCTCACCGGCGACGTTCCCAGCCCGGCCAACCCGCCGCGGGCCTGCCGCTTCCACACCCGCTGTCCCAAGGCCCAGGAGATCTGCAGCCAGGAGGAGCCGCCGCTCGAGTCCAAGGGCGCTGACGATGTGGCCGCCTGCCACTTCCCGCTCACCGAGGCCGAGGTCAAGCTGCGGCTGCCGACGGCGCTCAGCGGCACTGCCGTCTCGACTAACGCTCACGGCGCCGGCGACCCGGCCGCCGATCAGTCCTCTTCCTCGTCCTCGTCCTCGACGTAGAGCGACTCGCGGGCGAGCTCTTCGCCGCCCTTGTCCCACAGCTTGATCTCGAGCACGTCGCCGCGATAGTCGTCGGGCGCGATCAGCGTGAAGCGCTCCTCCACGACCTGGCACTGGTCGACGGCGAGGTTGGCCAGCTCGGCGGTGACGACGGTGCCGCCGGGCACCAGGGGAACGCCCCACACCAGGCGCATGTCCGCGGCGTTGCCCTGCTCGCCGCGCCAGCGGGCGATCACCTCGTCGTTGAGGTCGAGCCTCCAGTCAGGGTTGGACTCGGCCAGGTCCGAGGTGAAGTCGACCTGCGCCTGGAAGTCGGCCGGTCCCTGCGCGCCCTCGGTGAACGACACGAACCCGAGCACCTCGTAGCCGCCGGCGGTCCGTGCCACCGCCGGGATGTAGGTCCGCCCGCCGTACGTGCGGTCGGGAAACCACGAGATCTCGGTCGACAGCTCGCCGATCTCCTCGCCCTCGGCCTCGAGCGCCTGCACCGCGCTGCGGAAGTGGCCACCCAGCGTGTCGGCCCAGCGACCGTAGGGCAGCGGCTCCTGCGGCGGCTCGGCGGCAAACGAAATGACGAATCGGTCGGTTGGCGGCATGGGAAGTCGGCGCGACAGCCTACTCGGGACCGCTCGGACGGGCAGCCAGCCTAAAACGCGCCCCGGCGCATCAGCACGGCCGGGATCGTCTTCAGCAGGATCGAGAGGTCGAGCATGATCGACCAGCGCTCGAGGTACAGGAAGTCCAGGCGCACGAGGTCGTCGAAGTCGAG
The DNA here is from genome assembly GCA_019240305.1 of Solirubrobacterales bacterium. Classification (GTDB taxonomy): domain Bacteria; phylum Actinomycetota; class Thermoleophilia; order Solirubrobacterales; family Solirubrobacteraceae; genus Palsa-465. The sequence continues at coordinate 2,700 of JAFAYP010000026.1, read as the reverse complement.
CTCGCCGCGACCGGACACCTGCCACAGCCCGGTGATGCCCGGCAGCACCAGGTAGCGCTTCTTGTGCCAGTCGGCCAGGCGGTCGAAGTCGCGCATGGGCAGCGGCCGCGGCCCGACCAGTGACATCTCGCCGCGGACCACGTTGACCAGCTGGGGCAGCTCGTCGAGCGAGAAGCGCCGCAGCAAACGCCCGATCCGCGTCATCCGCGGGTCGTCGCGAATCTTGAACAGCGCGCCGGTCTGCTCGTTGAACGGCTCGAGCTCGTCCTGGATCTGCTCGGCGTGCTCGCGCATGGTGCGGAACTTGAAGCAGAAGAACGGTCTGCCGGCCATGCCGGGCCGGACCGAGCGGTAGATCACCGGGCCGCGCGAGCTCAGCTTGATCGCCGCCGCAATGGCCAGGAAGACCGGTGTGAGGAACACCAGGCCAACCACCGAGACGACCAGGTCGAAGGTCCGCTTGAGCGCGTAATCGACGCCCTCGAACACTGGCGGGCGCAGCGTGAACAGCGGCACGGTGTGGCCAGGGGCGAACTCGGCCCGGTCGATCAGGATCTCCATCGTCGAGGGCGCCACCTGCACGGTGACTCCGCGCTGGTGACAGGAGTCGACGAGCTCGACCGCCTTGTCCTGAGGGAAGTCCGGATCGGCGATGATCACCTCCTGGACCGCCTCGCGCACGAGCACGTCGGGCAGGTCGGGGAGCTGGCCGAGTGAGCGCAGGCCGTTCTTGGGGCGCGGGGTGAGCGAGATGTAGCCGACGATCTGCACCCTCGTCCGCGACCGGTCCTCGAGCGCCCGGGCCACCTCCTCGATGTGCTTGCCCGAGCCGACCAGCAGCGCGCGCCGGGCATAGCCGGCCTGATCGAGCATCCATCCGGTCAGGCGCAGATGCAGCTCGCGCAGCGTGGCCACGTACATCGTGGCGAAGCACAGCGTGCCGTAGAAGATGAAGTAGCTGTTGAAACGCTGTCCGTCGGCCAGCGCGAACACCAGCGCGATCACCGTGGCCTGGAACAGCCCGGTGGCGATCCGCGCCAGCCCCGGTCGCCGCGTGCGGTCGGCATACAGATCCATCCGCGCGAACGCCAGCACGGTCATCAGGTAGGCGAACGGGATCCAGTGCCTGACGTCCTGCCAGGCCAGGCTCGCGCTCGCGTGGTTGTGCACCGCGAGCTTGAGGATCAGTGCGGTGAACAGCGCCCCGACCACGCCGGCGAAGTCGAGCGCCAGCAGCGAGACGATCCGCGCGATCCGACGAATCGTCTCCCAGCGCAGCAAAAATGACAAAAACGGCGGTTTCTTACGCCTTACGTCTCGGTCGGGCAACGCAAACGGGAGGGTCCCGTGGGGCCCGCCGTCTGAATGGGTGTTCCCGATCTCTTTCTGCTCGACCGTCAAGTTGCGACCTCGCACGACATCGGCCCCCGCCGGCTATAACGGTAGCTCGCCAATGAAGTAGCGGCGCACCGGGAAAGGTTTCCTGCGTTACACCTTGCCGACGAGCGTCTCGGCCCCGGCCTCCTCGATCGTGCGCCGCAGGCCCTCCCGCAGGGTCACCTTGGGCTCCCAGGCGAGGACCTTGCGCGCCAGCGTGATGTCGGGCTGGCGGACCTGGGGATCGTCGGTGGGCAGCGCCTCATACACGATCTCGGACTTCGCACCGGTCACCTCTATTACCGCCTCGGCCAGCTCGAGCAGTGTGAACTCGTCCGGATTGCCGATGTTCACCGGCATGTGATAGCCCGACTCGGCCAGCGCGATCAGCCCGCGGATCTCGTCCTCCACGTAACAGAACGAGCGCGTCTGCGACCCGTCGCCGAACACCGTGATCGGGCGGTCCTGGAGCGCCTGGCGCAGGAACGTGGGGATCGCTCGGCCGTCGTGCGGGCGCATCCTGGGCCCGTACGTGTTGAAGATCCGCACGATCGCGGTGTCGACGCCCTGCTGGCGGTGATAGGCCATGGTCAGGGCCTCGGCGTAGCGCTTGGCCTCGTCGTAGACGCCGCGCGGCCCGATCGGGTTCACGTGCCCCCAATAGGACTCGGGCTGGGGATGGACCTGCGGGTCGCCGTAGACCTCGCTGGTCGACGCGATCAAAAACCGCGCGCGGTGGAACTTGGCCAGGCCCAGCGTGTGGTGCGTGCCGTAGGAGCCGACCTTGAGTGTGGCCAGCGGCAGCCGCAGGTAGTCGATCGGCGAGGCCGGCGAGGCGAGGTGGTAGACGAAGTCGATCGGCTCATCGACGAAGTAGGGCTCGATGATGTCGATGTTGCGGTGCACGAACATGCTGTCGCGGATGTGCTCGATGTTCGACAGCGACCCGGTCTCCAGGTTGTCGACGCAGATCACGCGATGGCCGCGGCGCAGCAGCTCATCGCACAGATGCGATCCGAGGAAGCCGGCGCCGCCGGTGACCAGACTGGTGGGCATGGCCGGGCAATGTACTCACTTCCCGCGCAGCACGTGGGTGTCGCCGCGCCGGATCGTCACTTTCTCGGAGTCGAAATGCTCGAGCAGCGCCTGGGCGAACTTGCGCGAGGTGGACAGCTCGTCGCGCAGCTGGGCCAGGGTGACTGCGCCTCCGTTTCGCTCGGCGAGGGCAACGACGCGGCCTCGTATCTCCCCGAGCACGTCGGCGTGGTAGTGCAGCGCCTTCGAGACCCGCACCGCCCGTCCCGCCTCGCGCAGCGCGGCCAG
>JAFAYP010000462.1 GCA_019240305.1 Solirubrobacterales bacterium | reverse complement strand
CGCGTTCTACGACGTGTTCGACATCAACGTGTCGTTCATCCAGAGCTGCGTCGCCCTCAAGCACGGCTGCACCCCGGCCAACGCGGTCACCGCACTGCGTATCCCGGTCGTCCTGAACCTGGCCGGTTACGTGATCGGCGCCCTTGCCCTCGCGCCCATCTCCGACCGCATCGGGCGCCGGAACATGCTGCTGTTCACGATGCTGCTCACCGGCCTGGGTTCGCTGTACAACGCGCTGGCGCCCGACTACACCCAGTTCATCATCGCCCGCATCATCACCGGCATCGGCGTCGGTGCCGACCTGGCCATCGTCAACACCTATGTCGGCGAGGTCGCCCCGCGGCGCAACCGCGCGCGGTGGATCTCGGTGATCTTCATCATGTCTTCGCTGGGGGCGCTGCTGGGCATCTGGCTCGGCTTGTTCCTGACCACTCCGTCGGCCCCGTGGCCGCACGGCCTGTCGTTCGCCCAGGCCAGTCCGAGCTTCAGCGACGGCTGGCGCTGGATGTACGCCGTCGGCGCGGTGTTGGCCGCGATCGGGGTGGTCCTTCGGCTCGAGCTGCCCGAATCGGCCCGCTGGCTGGTCGGCCAGGGCCGCCTGGACGAGGCTGACAAGGTGGTCAGCGACATGGAGGTCGTGGCCGCCAAGCACGGGCCACTGCCCGCCGTGCCCGACACGATCCCGATGGACCGGACGACTCCCGAGTCGAGCCTCGCCTTCAAGGCCCTGTTCAGCGATCGCATGTACGCCCGGCGGGTGATCCAGCTCCTCGCGGTTTGGTTCTTGGCCTACGTCACCGTGTTCGGGTTCTCGGCCGGCTTCACCGCGATGCTCAGCTCGCTCAAGTACCAGCCCTCGGAGGCCGGCCTGATCACCGCGGTTGGCGCATTCGGATTCCTGGCCTGCGCGCTGTTCGCGGTGGCCTTCGCCGACCGGCTGGAGCGCAAGCTCTGGCTGCCGATCGGCGCGCTGATCACGGTGATCGGGGGGATCATCGTGGCCGAGGCGGGGACGACCTCGCTCGGCATCGCGTTCATCGGTTCGGCGATCGTGTTCTTCGGCTTCAACGTCTGGGTCCCGATGACCTACACGCTGTCCACCGAGAGCTTCCCCACGCGCGCACGTGTGACCGGGTTCGGAATGGTCGACGGCATCGGGCACCTGGGCGGCGGCATCGGCGTGCTGGTGATCGCGCCCCAGATCCCGAACATGTCGGTGCTCGGAGCGATGCTCGTGGTGAGCGGCTTCCTGGTGGTGGCCGCCATCGTGGCGATGTTCAGTCCCAACACGCGCGGCCGCCACTACGAAGAGATCTCCCCGTAGCGACCGGCAAGCCCGGGCGAGGTCTCAACCCCCCGCGTCAACCGAGCGCAGCAGCTCCGCGGTATAAGCGATGTGCCGGCGCATCGCGCGCTCGGCCGCCGTGCGCTGGCGGCGCCGGATGGCCCGCACGATCGCCTGGTGCTGCTCGATGACCTCCGACCCGTCGATCGCGCTGCCCAGGTGCTCGCTCAGCGACGGCTGCAGCACGTCGAGGATCCAGCTCGTGAACGTGAGCAGGAGATCGTTGCCCGCGGTTTCCGCGATCGCGCGGTGAAAGCGAGCATCGGCGAGGCGGAACTCGTCGCCGGCCGCCTCCAGGCCCCGCGCGTCGTCGATCGCACCGGTGAGGACGGCGATCGTCGTCTCGTCGGCGTGCTCGGCGGCCAGCCCGGCCAGCGGCACCTCGAGGAACATCCGGGCCTCGACCAACTCGCGCAGCGTCACGTTCTCGCATTCGAGCATGGCCGCGATCGACTCGCTCACGTGCCGGCCGATCCCGGCATTCGGGGTGTTGTCCACGTACACCCCGCCGGCTCGTCCCTTCTGAACGCGGATCAGATGCGAGCCGGCCAGCCGGCGCAGCCCTTCTCGGAGGGTGGGCCGGCTCACGCCGAACTCGCGCGAGAGCTCGTGCTCGGTGCCGATCCGGTCCCCGGGACGCAGCCCCTGGCGCTCGACGTACATCCGGATCTCCCGGGCGATCTGCTCGCTGGCATCAACCTGAACGACCGCGAACCGGCCCGGCATGCGCGTGTGGGTGGCCATGCGCCGAGTGTATGGCGGCCCGGCGCTGCCCGTTCGCCTAGGCTGCGGTGAAACCGCTAAGGGGTCGCGGACTTCTACCGATAATGTCGCTCATGAGCAGGACCCACCCGGTGAACCAACCGTCGCACTCCTGCTCGGATGCAGCGCCGAGCCGCTCCGTCGATCCCGAGGCCGCCGCCGCCGCAGCAGCCGGCCGGACGGAGGCCAACGAGCGCCTCCGCATGCTGTTCGATCGCGCCTCGGTCGGCATCGTCAGCGTCGCTCCCGGTGGGACATCCATCGAGGCCAATCCGGCGGCCGAGCGGATGCTTGGCTACAGCGCCCAGGAGCTCTCCGAGATCAGTTTCGAGGCGTTGATCCACCCCGACGACATGGAGCTCTCCGCCCGCTTCTACAGGGAGCTCGTTGGTGGCACGCGGGACTCCTATGAGCACGAGACGCGCTTCATCCGCAAGGACGGCCAGGAGATCTGGGCCCGGGTGACGGTGTGGAAGGACCCGGCCGCCGCCGAGCCGATCGCGGTAGCCATGCTCGAGGACATCACCGAGGTCAAGCTCTCGAACCTCGCGCTCAGCGAACGGGCGGCGAGCCTGGAGCGGATCGTCGCCACCCAGCGCGACATCGCCGCCGCCTCCTCGGGCGATCTCGAGCACGTAATGCAGGTGATCGTCGAGCGCGCCCAGGCGCTCACGCGCGCCCAGGGCGCGATGATCCACCTGATCGACGGCGAGGACGTGGTCACCCGCGCGGCCTGCGGCATCGCCACGTTCTTCCTGCACAATCGCCGGCCGCTCAAGGAGAGCGTCTCGCGCTTTGCGATCGACGCGCGTCAGCCGCTGCTCATCGAGCACGCCGAAAACGACCCGCGCCTGAATCCCAAGCTGCGCAAGCTGATCGGGGATCGCTCCCACATCTGCGTGCCCCTGTTCGTCGGCGATCGTCCGTTCGGCGCGGTCAGCGTGATGAGCACCTCAGAGGAGGAGCGGCTCGGCTTGGAGGAGCTCCAGACGCTCGAGCTGCTGACCGGCGTCCTGTCGGAGGGCGTCAGCCGCGCGGCCGAGTCCGAGGCCAAGCGCAAGCAGCTCGACGCCCTGGCCCGCTTCGAGGCGATCTACCAGGGCGCGCTGAGCGGCGTGCTCGTGATCAGCGCCCAGGGCCAGGTGATCGAGGCCAACCCCGCGATGGTCCAACTGCTCGGGTTCGATCACGCCGACCAGATCGAGCGCGAGTTCGCCCGCCACATCCATCCCGAGGACCGCGAAGCCGTCCTGACCGCGGTCCACAAGCTGCTCGAGAGCGGCGGGGACTCGCTGCGCCAGCAGCACAGGCTGATCCGGGCCGACGGCAAGGAGATCTGGGTATCGGCCTCGCTGTCGGTCGTGCGTGATGCCGACGGCCACCCCAGCTTCGGCATCCTGATGTTGCAGGACGAGACCGAACGCAAGGAGGCCGAGCAGGCGCTCCTGCGCCAGTCCGAGCTCAACGAGCACCAGGCTCTGCACGACGGCCTGACCGGTCTTCCCAACCGCACCCTGTTCCGTGACCGCATCGAGCAGGCGATCGCGCAGGCCCGCCGCGACGGTGGCCAGCTCGCGGTGGCGATGATCGACCTCGACCGTTTCAAGGACGTCAACGACTCGCTCGGGCACCACGCCGGGGACGTGTTGCTGGTCGAGGTCGGCCGCCGCCTGCGGGGCGTCCTCCGCTGCTCGGACACCGTGGCCCGGCTCGGCGGAGACGAGTTCGGCGTGCTGATCTCACAGCCGCGCTCGACGAGCGACGTGGCGGTGGTGATCGGGAAGCTGCGCGCCGCGCTCGAGGAGACCGTCATGGTCGAAGGGCTCTCCCTTCCGGCCGAGGGCTCGATCGGCATTGCGATGTTCCCCGCACACGGCCGGGACGTCGACACGCTGCTGCGTCACGCCGACGTCGCCATGTACGGCGCCAAGGAGACGAAGGCCGGCTATCTCTTCTACGACGGCTCGCGCAGCGAGTCCGATCCGACCCGGCTCACGCTCGTCTCAGAGCTCAGGCGCGCGCTCGAGCAGCACGAGCTGGTGCTCTATTACCAGCCCAAGGCATCACTGGCCAGCGGTGAGGTGCAGTCGGTCGAGGCGCTGCTGCGCTGGAAGCACCCGGAGCGCGGGATGGTCGGTCCCGACGAGTTCATCCCGCTGGCCCAGCAGACCGGGCTGATCAAGCCGCTCACCCTGTACGTGCTCGACGAGGCGCTGGGACAGTGCCGCGCCTGGCAGCGCGAGGGCCTGGACCTGGCCGTAGCGGTCAACCTGTCGGTGCGCAACCTGCTGGACGCGGACTTTCCCACCCAGGTCAAGCGCCTGCTTCAGAAGCACGAGGTCGATCCGGCATTGCTCCGCCTGGAGATCACCGAGTCGACCATGCTCTCCGATCCGGTCCGCACCAAGCGCGTGCTCGACAAGCTGGCCGCGATGGGCATCGCGCTCTCGATCGACGACTTCGGCACCGGCTACTCGTCGCTGTCCTACCTGAGCAAGCTGCCGGTCAACGAGATCAAGATCGACCGCTCGTTCGTGATGAACATGGCCGACTCCGAAAATGACGCGGTGATCGTCCGCTCGACCATCGACCTCGGCCGCAACCTCGGCCTCCAGGTGGTGGCCGAGGGGGTTGAGACCGAGCAGGCTTGGGAGGAGCTCAATGAGCTGGGTTGCACGCTCGCTCAGGGCTACTACCTGACCCGCCCGGTTCCCGCCGCCGAGCTCACCGAGTGGCTCCGCCGCCGCCCCGCCGTCGAGCCGGTCGACATCCGGCGCGTCGCCTGACCGGCTGGCGGCTCACCCGGTCACGCCGGCCGCGGATTCCTTGACCTCCGGAGGGATCATCGGGCCCTCGCCCGCTGGATCGACGATTCCCTCCTCGAGCCACTTGTATCGCCCGTCGAGCACGCGCGCGGCCGCCGCCCGGTTCTCGTCGTCGTCGTTGTCCCACAGCCGATCGAACAGCTCCTCGGCGCGCCGCTTGGCCTGCAGGCAGAACAGCTCGGCCAGCTCCTGTGCCTCACCGCGCCGCGCCGGTTGCTCGCGTCCGAGCGTGTCGGCGTAGGCCACCGTGGCTGCCATCGCGAACAGCTCCGAGCCGATGTCGACCAGCCGCCCGAGGAACGCCTGGCGGAACTCGAGCTTGGCCTGCCAGCGGGTCATGCCGTAGAAGATCGAGCGCGCCAGCTTGCGCGACGCCCGCTCGACGTAGCGAACGTACGGCGCCAGCGGGCCGAGCTCCTCGTAGGAGCGCGGCATCTGGCCCTTGCCCACGGCGAGCTGCGGCAGCCAGCTCGAATAGAAGCGCCCGGCGCGTCCCGCCGCGGCGATCTTCGCCTTGACGTCGGTGTCGCCGTCCAGCAGGTCGCCCGCCACCTGGAGGTGCTGGTCGACCGCCTCGCGCGCGATCAGCAGGTGCATGATCTCGGTCGATCCCTCGAAGATCCGGTTGATGCGCATATCGCGCAGCGCCTGCTCGGCCGGCACCGGCTTCTCGCCGCGCGCCTTGAGCGACGCGGCCGTCTCGTATCCGCGCCCACCGCGCACCTGCATGAGCTCGTCGAGCACCTTCCAGCCCATCTCCGAGCCGTACAGCTTGGCCAGCGCCGCCTCGATGCGGATGTCGCTCGACTTGTCATCGGCCAGGCGGCTGGCCACGTCGAGCATCGCCTCCAGGCCGAACGCGCTCGCCGCGATGAAGGCAATCTTCTGGGCGACCGCGTCGTGCTTGCCGATCGGCCGTCCCCACTGCACACGCTCGACCGACCACTCGCGGGCGACCTTCGTGGCCCACTTGGCCTGCCCGACGCAGATCGCGGGCAGAGCCAGCCGCCCGGTGTTCAGCGTGGTCAGGGCGATCTTCAGCCCCTCCCCCTCGCGTCCGATGCGATTCTCCTGTGGGACGAACACCCCGTCGAGCCGGGTCACGGAGTTCTCGATCCCGCGCAGGCCCATGAACGCATTGCGATGCTCGACGCTCACGCCGTCGGAGTCGTAGGGCAGCACGAACGCGCTGATCCCGCCGCGGCGCCCCTCGCCCTTGGGGACCTGGGCCATGACGACCACGATGTCGGCGATCGCCCCGTTGGTGGCCCACAGCTTTCGGCCGTTCAGCACGTAGCCGCCCTCGGTCGGGGTGGCCGTCGTGGCCAGCCGGGCCGGGTCAGAACCCACGTCGGGCTCGGTGAGCAGGAACGCGCTGATCTTGTCTCGCGCCACCAGCGGCAGCCACTTGCGCTTCTGCTCCTCGGTGCCGAACAGCCGCAGGGGCTCGGCCACCCCGATCGACTGGTGAGCGCTCAGCAGCGCCGAGAGCGAGGCGTGCCACACCCCGGCCGCCGCCAGCGCCCGGTTGTAGTACACCTGGGAGAGGCCGAGACCGCCGTACTCCTCGGCCACCTTCATCCCCAGCGCGCCGATCCGCTTGAGCCCGTCGACCACGTGGTCGGGGATCCTCGCGTCGCGCTCGATCTCCAGCGGATCGACCTCGGACTCGAGAAACTCGCGTAGCGTGGCCAGAAACCGCTCGCCCTTTTCGACCGCCTGCGGATCGAGCCGCGGCTGGGGGTGGATCAGGTCGAGGCGGAAGTTGCCCAGGAACAGCTCCTTGCCGAAGCTCGGCAGCCTCCATTCCGATTCGCGGGCGGCCTCGGCGACTTCGCGCGCTTGCCTCTCTGAGACGGTGCTCGACACGGGCGTTCTCCTCTGCGACGGTTCCGGTGTATCTGGAAGCTACCCCTCACCGGAGGTTTACGTTGAAGCTCAGCGCACGCAATCAGCTTTCGGGCACGGTCACCGCGATCAACCGGGGCGAGGCGATCGCCAACGTCGTGCTTGACGTCGCCGGCCAGCGGCTCGTCGCCTCGATCACCGTCGAGGCGGTGGAGGAGCTCGGGCTCACCGAGGGCAGCCAGGTCACCGCGATCATCAAGGCTTCCGACGTGATCCTCGCCACTGGCGCATCGTGAGCGCTAACACCGTCCGATAACGGACCATTTCCTGGAGCCTGCCTTCAGACCCATTTCGGGGATGCCGATAACGCTGCAAAACGCGCGTAATCGGAAGGCGAGGATGAGGCAGCAAGACACAAGACTTCACCGGATGGGCGGCGGCACCAAAGCGTTCTACGGCTTCCTGGGCCTGATCGTGCTCGGCTACGCCGTCTCGCTCGTCGTACGGGCGACCGGCGACACGAGCACGCTCGTCGACGGCTGGGGCGTGGCCTCGTTCGAGCTGTTGGCTAGCGTTCTGGTCCTGACGCGGGCGGCGGTCAGCCCGCGGGATCGGCGCTTCTGCCTGGCCCTTGGGATCGGCATGTGCTTGTGGGCGCTCGGCGACTTCGCCAACACGATCGAGTCCGGACCCCCCACGCCGTCACTGCCGAACTACCTGTGGGCCGGCTTCTTCCCGGTGGGCTACATCGGCG
>JAFAYP010000423.1 GCA_019240305.1 Solirubrobacterales bacterium | reverse complement strand
CCGGTCCGCTCGAGCAGGGCCTGGATGGCCGGGATCGGGCCGAGGCCCATGATCTCGGGCCGGATCGCGGCCACGGTCGAGGCGATGATCCGCGCCTTGGGGGTGAGACCGAGCCGCTTGGCCTTCTCCTCGGACATCACGAGCACCGCCGCGGCGCCGTCGTTGAGCGGGCAGGCGTTGCCCGCGGTGACCGTGCCGTTCTCGCGGAAGGCTGGCTTGAGCTTGCCCAGCACCTCCATCGTTGTGCCGGGACGGGGTCCGTCGTCCGCGCTCACCACTGTGTCGGGCACTTGGATCTCGTTGCCCTCCTCGTCCTGATCGGTGTGCGCGGGTACCGGCACGGGAACGATCTCGGCCTCGAAGTGGCCCGAGTCGCGTGCATCGACCGCCCGGTTCTGCGAGGTGACCGCCCACTCATCCTGCTGCTCACGGGTGACATGGCAGCGCTCGGCGACGTTTTCGGCGGTCTGGCCCATCGGGATGTACACGTCGTAGGCCGAGCCGGTTGAGCCGTTCAGCGCGGCGTGCTTGGCCTCCTCCATCATGCTGGCGCCCAACCCGGCGCGGGAGACCGCCTCCACCCCGGCCGCGATGTACTGATCGCCCTCCCCGGATTTGATCGCGTGGAAGGCCATGCGGAGCGTCTGCAGCGAGGAGGCGCAGAAGCGGTTGACCGTGCAGGCCGGCACGTGGTGGTCGATGCCCGCCAGCAGCGAGGCGTTGCGGCCGATGTTGTAGCCCTGCTCACCCACCGCGGAGGCCGCGCCCATCATCACGTCGACCGTCTCAGCGAAGTTCACCTGCGGGTTTCGCTCGATCAGCGCGCGCAGCGGGATGGCGGCCAAATCGTCGGCGCGCACGGTCTTGAGCGACCCCTTGCCGGCGCGGCCGATCGGGGTTCGGATGGCGTCGACGATCACGGCTTCTGGCATTCGATGTAGCTCCTGTTCGGGGGGTCGTAACCCTAGTGAAGCTCCGGGCGAGTCAGATCCACACAGGCGGGTAGGTCCTGGAAATGGCCGATGTCGACCAGGCAACGCGCTACCGCAGGGTCAAGCGGTTGGGGGCAGGCGGGATGACCACGGTGACGCTCGCCGAGGACACCGTGCTCGGTCGGCTCGTCGCCCTCAAGCGCGTGCACGGCGGGGGCGATGAGCGCGGGATGCTGCGCCTCAAGCGCGAGGCGCTGGTGGGGGCCTCGCTGAACCACCCGAATCTGGTCTTCGTCTACGACGCGCAGCTCCAGGAGGACGGGGACGTCGTGATCGTCATGGAATACGTCGAGGGCGAGACGCTGGCCGACGTGATCCGAACCCGCGGAGCGCTCGCGCCGCCCGAGGCCATTCGGGTGCTCCGGGGCGTTGCCACGGCGCTGGACGCGATCCACGAGCGGGGCATCATCCACCGTGACGTAAAGCCGGCCAACGTGCTGCTCGGCCGCGACGGGACGATCAAGCTGGCCGATCTCGGGGTGGCCGACGTGGCCGATCGCACACGCATCACCGAGTCGGGCGCCATGGTCGGCAGCTTCAGCTACATGGCACCCGAGCAGCTGAACGGAGCCGATCCGAGCCCGGCCATGGACGTCTACGCGCTGGGGGCGGTCGCCTACGAGATGCTCGCCGGCGAGAAGGCGCGCCCGGAGGGAAACCCGCTCGCGCTCGCCCACGCGATCTCCACTCAGCCGCCACCAGACCTGCGTGCCGCCTGGCCGCATGCTCCCGCCGCCGCCGCGGCGGTGCTCCAGCGTGCCATGTCAGCCGATCTCGGGCAGCGGCCCGCGTCGGCCGGCGAGCTCGTGCGCCGGCTCGAGGCCGCGTTCGAGCCCGAGCGACCGACCGAGGACCGCCGGCCGGCCGCGCGCCCTCCGGCACCGGCTCCGCGCCGCCCGGCACCGGCCCCACCCGCGACGGCCGATCCGCGTGCCTCGCAGCGGCGCCGTTCCGCCCTGGTGCCGGCCCTCCTCGCGCTGGTCGCCCTGGCCGTCGCCGGAGTGATCGTCGTTTGGCTGAGCTCCTCCCCCGGCCGGACCTCCGCCGGCCAGAGCAGCTCCACGGCGGCCGGGACGGCCCACCGATCGCGCGCCACCGCCACTACGCGTTCCACCCGCTCGACCCCGGCGACCACGGCCGCCTCGCACTCCACTACCTCCACCCCGACTACCTTGCACGCCACCTCCTCCGCCCCGGCCACCTCGCACTCCACGTCCTCCACCCCGGCCACCTCGTCCTCCACCCCGGCTTCGAGCGGATCATCGGCCGCCTCCTCGACCCCGGCGGGATCATCGTCAACCACTCCGGCCGGGGTCGTCGAGCAGTTCTACACGGCCGCCGCGCAGCATCAGTACGCCACCGCTTGGGCCCTGGCCGATCCGAACCTCCGGAACCAGCTGGGCGGTTACGCGGCCTTTCAGAACCTGATGAGCTCCGTGCGATCGATCAC
>JAFAYP010000381.1 GCA_019240305.1 Solirubrobacterales bacterium | reverse complement strand
GGGTCATCGAGGTGTATCCGCTCAGATACTCGCCGGCCGCGCGGCCTTCGAGGCACCGGGTCGCGCCGGCAAAGAACCGCAGGTTGTCGACCATGAACGGGATCTCGTCCTCGGTGAACGCCTTGATCGGCTTGCCGGCGTTGTCGGACTCGAGCTCGGAGAGCTCGTCGGCGTGTTCCTCGACGGCATCGGCGAGCTTGAGCAGCGCGAGCGCTCGCTCGCCGGGCGTGGTGGTCGCCCAGCCCTCAAAGGCGGACTTGGCCGCGGCGACGGCACGGTCGACGTCGGCCGGACTGGACAGCGGAGCCTCGGCGATCGCCTCGCCGGTCGCGGGGTTGAGGATCGGCTCGGTCTGACCGTCGGCGGGATCGACGAACTCGCCGTCGATGAAGTTCTTGAGAGTGGTGATAGCTGTGGCCATGGGAGCCCAACGTACCACCGCGCGTGCATGCCGTCGGGGAACATGTGCGCGGTCCGGCTTCGACGCTGCGGCGATAACCTCAGACCCGATCACCATGGACCCTGCCTCGGGCATTGGCATTCCGGTGGCGTTCGGCGCGGGGCTGATCTCGTTTCTGTCTCCGTGCGTGCTGCCGCTGGTCCCCGGCTACATCTCGGCGGTTGCCGGCGTCGCGCCGGCCGAGATCCGTGCGCGGCGGGTGCTCGGCCCCAGCCTGGCCTTCGTGGCCAGCTTCTCGGTGATCTTCATCGCGCTCGGCCTGATCGGCCAGCAGGCGCTTCACGGCGTGCTGACCGGCCCCACCGCGCTCAAGGTATGCGGCGCGATCATCGTGGTCATGGGTGTGCTGTTCGTGCTCGCCCCGTTCGTCCCCCAGCTGTCGCGGGAGTGGCACGTCGGGCGGCTCATGCAGCGCGCCGGACGGGGCGGGCCGGTGCTCACCGGCGCCGCCTTCGCGCTGGCCTGGACTCCCTGCACCGGTCCCACCCTGGGGGCGATCATCAGTGCCACCGGGCTGTCGGGCTCGGCAGCGCACGGCGCCTTCCTGCTCGCGATCTACTGCGCCGGGCTCGGCATCCCGTTCCTGATCACCGGGCTGGCCTTCGGAAAGGTGACCTCGGCTCTCACGGTGATCCGCCGCCACTATCCGGTCGTGATCGGCACCGGGGGCTTGGTGCTGATCGCAATGGGCGTGCTGATCTGGACCGGCGAGGTCCACCAGCTGAACAGCACGGTCAACCACTGGCTGAACACGCTGGGGCTGCCGAACCTCAACTCGGATACGTGAGCGTCCTGCCACCTGGCAGGAAGGGGCTCGGCGAGCGGGTATATACGGCTGAAAAGTGGGTATCTCCGACCTAGCCGGTTGGACTTAGGGCGGCCTAACCTGGTACGCTCGATGGCCCGCCGGCGTTAGGGTCCCCTAATCCGTCGCCAGGTCACTTGTCTCTTGCACAGACCATCGCTCTAGGCGCTCTCGCCGGGTTCACGATCTTTCTCGGCCTCCCCGTGGGCCGCATGCAGCTGCTGGGCACCCGCGCCCGGGTGGCGCTCGCGATGTTTGCGGTCGGGGTACTGGCGTTCATCTTCGTCGACGTCCTATCGAACGGCCTCTCGATCGTGGACAACGCACTGGCCGCGGTCAAGGCTCACCATCAATCGGTTGCCTACCTGATCTGGCTGGTCGTGCTGCTCGCCGGCGCCTTCGCACTGGGCAGCTCTGGCCTGGCCACACTCGAGCGCCGCATGCGACCGGTCGGCGCTCGCCGCCCGCCGATCGCCGGCGGCGCCGAGGCGGCCACCCTGGAAGCCGATCCCCTGGTGCGCGAGCTGGAGGCCGCCCGCCGGCGCGCACTGCGGGTCGGGCTGACCATCGCCGGCGCGATCGGCGTGCACAACTTCGCCGAGGGCCTGGCCATCGGCGTGTCGGCCCGCGCCGGGGCGATCAGCCTGGCCACCGTGCTGATCATCGGCTTCGCGCTGCACAACGCGACCGAGGGCTTCGGGATCGTCGGCCCGCTCGGCGATGTGAAGCCGTCCTGGCGGTGGATCGGCCTGGCTGGCCTGATCGGTGGGGGACCCACCTTCCTCGGCTCGATGGTCGGCTACGCGGTGACCAGCCACCCGCTCGAGCTCGCCTTCTACGCGGCGGCGGGCGGCGCCATCCTGTATGTGATCGGCGAGGTGTGGAACGGCATGCGGCGCTACGGCCACCGCGAGCTCGGTCTGCTGATGCTCTCCGCCGGGTTCCTGGTCGGCGTGCTCACCGACCTGATCGTCACCTACGGCGGCGGCTAGCGCTAATCGTCGTCGGGATGGCGCTCGTGCCAGCGCAGGGCGGCCGCCTCGGCACTGGCCGAATGCCGGTTGGGCACGGTCTCGTCGTCCTCCGGCACCCGTGAGGGCGCCTCGTGGTCGGAGTCCTCGTCCGGATGCGCCTGCCGCCAGCGTGTCGCGGCTGCCTCGGCGCTGCTCGAACGCCGTCGCGGTCGATTCGCCTCGTCTGACACCACTCACCTCCGTCGGTCGAGAACCCACAGGGTAGTCGCTCGATAGGCTGCCCGCGCGATGAGCCCGAGCATTCCCCTTCCGCCCCACGACACGCCGCTGAGCGGCGGCTCGCCGTTCCCGCCGATCGCGGACTACGCGTTCCTGTCGGACTGTCACACCTGTGCGCTCCTCGCGCCGGACGGCAGCATCGAGTGGATGTGCCTGCCGCGCTTCGATTCGCCGAGCGTGTTCGGTGCGCTGCTCGACCGTCGGGCCGGCTCCTTCCGCGTGGGTCCTTACGGGACCCTCGTGCCGCTGTCGGTGCGCTACGTGCCCGGCACGATGATCGTCGAGACGACCTGGATGACGTCCTCGGGGTGGGTGGTGGTGCGTGACGGGCTGACCATCGGCCCGTGGCATGACCAGCACGCCGACGAGACATCGCACACCCGCCCCCCCACCGACCACGACGCTGACCACATGCTGGTGCGCCACATCGAGTGCATCCAGGGGCAGGTCCAGATCGAGGCGGTGTGCGAGCCGATGTTCGACTA
>JAFAYP010000309.1 GCA_019240305.1 Solirubrobacterales bacterium | reverse complement strand
TCCAGCTGGGTGTTCGGCGCACAGCGCGCCACGGTGGGCCGCGACGGGAGCCTCGATTGGGTCGCTCTCGGCTTCGGCTCGCGCTCCGGGCACGTGCTGATGGAGACGCGGCTCGCCGGTGAAGGGTCGGAGGCCCGCGTCACCGGCGCGTACGCGACCCACGGCCGCCAGCACATCGACTTCGACACCACGCAGGAGCACGCGGCCGCCAACACCACCTCGGATCTGGCCTTCCGCGGCGTGCTCCAGGGTCGCTCGACCGCGGTCTGGAAGGGCAACATCATCGTCGACCCCGGCGCCCAGAAGACCGACGCCTTCCAGGAGTCGCGCAACCTCCTGCTGTCCAAGCGCGCGCATGCGGATGCCATCCCGGGCCTGGAGATCCAGGCCAACGACGTGCGCTGCACCCACGCCGCCGCGGTGGCCCAGGTCGATCCCGAGCAGCTGTTCTACCTGCGCTCGCGGGGACTCAAGCTCGACGTGGCGAGGCGGCTGGTGATCGAGGGCTTTCTGGCCGCGCTGGTCGAGCGCTTTGAGGGAGGGCCGGTGCGCGAGCGGCTGTCCGATGCGCTCGAGCGGCGCCTGGCGCTTGTCCTGAACGACTAGCCCCCGACCCGGGGCGCTACGAAGCCGCCGCGAGCTCGTCGAGGGCCTCGAGCTCGTCTTCCTCGAGCTCGAGCTCGGTCGCCTCGCGGTTCTCATCGAAGTGCGCGACCGAGCTGGTGCCCGGGATTGGCAGCGTGACCGGCGCGTGGGCGAGCAGCCAGGCCAGCGAGACCTGGGCCGGCGTGGCGCCGTGGTGGCCGGCGATCTCGGCCAGCGCGCTGCCCGGCCGGGCCAGGTCACCGGCGGCGAGCGGGAAGTAGGGCAGGAAGGCGATCCCGGCCTCCTCGCAGAAGCGCAGGACGTCCTCGGAGGCGCGGTCAGACACGTTGTAGTGGTTCTGCACCGAGACGACGGTGACGATCTGCTGGGCGCGCTCGAGCTCCTCGACGTCGACGTTTGAGAGCCCTATGTGGCGGATCTTGCCCTCCTCCTGGAGCTCGGCCAGCGCGCCGACCGAGTCCTCGATTGGGATCTTTGGATCGACCGTGTGCAGCTGGTAGAGATCGATCCGCTCGAGCTTCAGGCGCAGCAGCGAGGCCTCGCAGCAGCGCCTCAGTCGATCGGGGCGGCCATTCGGCTCCCAGCGGCCCGGTCCTGACCGCTCGAAGCCGCCCTTGGTGGCGATCACCAGATTCTCCGGATAGGGCCGCAGGGCATCGGCGATCAGGTTCTCGGAGACCTCGGGGCCGTAGGAGTCCGCGGTGTCGATCAGGTTCACCTCGCGCTCGACCACGTGGCGCAGGAGCTCGCGGGCGCCGGCGGGGTCCGGCGGCTCCCCCCAAACACCCTCGCCGGTGATGCGCATGGCGCCAAAGCCGAGGCGGAAGACCTCCAGATCGCCGCCGATTAGCAGGGTGTCGGGGGACACGCCGGGCAGCTTAGATAATTCCTGGCCATGGCACGCGCGCTCCCCGCCCTCATCCCGCTCGGCTACGGCAAGTTCGTGCGGGCCGACCGTGTGTTTGCGCTGGTGCCGCTGGAGGGGGGTGAGCGAGGGGACGGACGGCGGACGCTGGTCTACGTCGAGGGGATCGAGGAGCCGATCATCGCTTCGCGCTCGGAGGGGGCGATCGCCCGGGACGTGGCCGGCTCGCTGGGGCGGGCCGGGCGAGCGCGGGAGAGCGTGGAGCTCCCCGGGCAGGACCCCCTGTTCTGAGTACCGGGCAGGGTCCGCTGTTCGCGACTTGAGCGGTTGAAACCACGCCTGGACGAATGTTCGATTGAGTAGGTTTGATCAAGCGTCGATACCCCGCCTGAGAGATTGGGCGCAAACGTTTGTGTCGTCATCGGGGGCGGCCCAGACCGGAGAGCGAGGTAGATCAATGCGTGGAAAGCTCTACCGTCGCAGTGGGCGGCGGGCCGTTTCGGTGACTCTGTCGGTGGGGGTGGCGCTCGCGTGCGCGGTGGGGTGGTCGTCGGTTGCCGTCGCCAAGGCGCCCGCGGGTATCGTGGCTGCCAAGGCACCGGTCCGGGCGACGCGCGTCCAGGCCAGGCCCGCGGGCTCGGCCAGGTCGTCTGCGGTCGCGCACGCCGCTGGCCACAAGATCGCTTGAGCCCCCGGCTGGCGGCGTTTGCGAGCGGGCTGCGGTCGAGCTCGCGCCGCGAGCCCTTGCCGCGCTCGTTCATCCTGTACGTCTCGCTGATCGTCGCGCTGGCCGCCGGCCTGGTGGTGTTCCTACCGTGGACGCACGAGTGGCGGATTCACTCGCCGTCGCTATTCGTGGTGCTATCGCTGTTCGTGCTGGCCGGGGAGCTTTTGCCGATCCCGGTGCCGAGGCGCCGAGGCCTCGCGCGGGTGACGATCTCGGCCGCGTTCGCGTTCGCGATCCTGCTGCGGGTCGGCGCGGGGCCCGCGGCGGTGATCTATGTCTCGAGCTCGGTCATCGCCGACCTGGCGGCCCGGGTGTCCGCGACCAAGATCGTGTTCAACGCGGCGCAGTACCTGCTCGCCTTGCTGGCCGCCGCCGCTGTGCTGATCGCCGCCAACTCGCTGCCGCTCCCGACCATCACCGGCGCGCAGCTTCCGATCGTGCTGCTGTCCGCAGCGGCGTTCTTCGCCACCAACCACGTGCTGGCGTGCGTGGCCGGAGCGCTGCTGGCCCGCGTGCCGATCGTCGGCTACCTGCGCGAGGATCTCGCCTTCCAGGCCTGGACGGCCGGCTGCGTGCTGGCCTTCGCCCCGGCGCTGCTGGCCTCGGCCGATGCGAGCGTCGCGCTCGTCCCGGTGTGCTTCGTGCCGATGCTGGCCGTGTACTTCGGCGGACGGCAGGCGGTGAT
>JAFAYP010000268.1 GCA_019240305.1 Solirubrobacterales bacterium | reverse complement strand
GCCGTCGACGTGTCGGCGCCGCTGGCCGCCCTGGGGACGGTGGTGGATGTCGAGACGGTCACCCAGGGCCGTGTCGAGCTCGAGGTCCCCGCCGGGACCCAGGCGCACGAAACGCTGATCGTCCGCGGGGCCGGGATGCCGGCGCTGCGCGGGCGGCGAAGGGGGGATCTCAGGGTGATCGTCAACGTGGTCACCCCGCGCCACCTGAACCGCGATCAGCGCGAGCTC
Source organism: Solirubrobacterales bacterium (assembly GCA_019240305.1). GTDB lineage: Bacteria > Actinomycetota > Thermoleophilia > Solirubrobacterales > Solirubrobacteraceae > Palsa-465. The sequence continues at coordinate 3,760 of JAFAYP010000268.1, read as the reverse complement.
TACGAGACGCTGGCCGACTCGCTGACCGAACACAACCTGCGCACCGAAGAGGGCGTGTTCGGGAAGCTCAGGCGCGCCTTCGGCGGCCACTGAGCCCCCGGGACCGTCCTTGATCCGCCTCGCGGTCAGGGTCCAGCGGGCTCAGGCCGAGATCGTCCTGGCCGAGCTGCTCACACTGGCTCCCAGCGGCGTGGAGGAGGTCGCGGTCGACGACGACGTGATCGAGTACGCCGTGTACGGGGCGCCGGGCGAGCTGCCCGAGCTCCCCGACGTGAGCGCGGTGGCCGGCTCGGCGCTCGTCGAGCTCCGAACCTCGGAGGTGGCCGACGACTGGGACCAGCGGTGGCGCTCGTTCCATCGTCCGCTCGTGCTCGCCGATGGTCGGTTGGCGGTGCGACCTCCGTGGGAAGCGGCTCAGGGGTCGGAGATCGAGCTGGTGATCGATCCGGGACAGGCGTTCGGGACCGGCTCGCACGCCACCACGCGGCTGTGCCTGGAAATGCTGCTCGATCTGCCGGCGACGGGACGACTGCTCGATCTGGGCTGCGGATCCGGCGTGCTGGCGATCGCCGCCGCGCGACTGGGGTTCTCGCCCGTGGCGGCCGTGGACTTCGACCCGCTGGCGGTGGCCGCGACCGCCTCCAACGCGGCGATCAACGGGGTCTCGATCGAGGTGCGCCGCCACGATCTGCGCGTCGACCCGATCGAGGTGGCGCCGGTCGTCGTCGCCAACCTGCTGCGGCCGCTGCTCTTGACGTGGGCGGCGCGGCTCGCCGACGCCGGCGCGGGTGGAGCGCACGAGCTCCCGGGGCGGATCATCGCCAGCGGGCTGCTGGTGGGGGAGGCCGACGAGATCGCCGGCGCCTTTGCCGAAGTCGGCCTGCGGGAAAGCGCCCGCCGCGACCACGGCGACTGGGCCGCGTTGCTTCTCGAGCGCTAACGCCGTGGACAACCGGAGGCGACGGATCTTGTCCACCCGGCCGATGGCGCCGGGGGCGGTCTGGCGCATCCTGTTGATCACGTTGCGAGTCCCGACCCCGCCAAGGAGGTGAGCCCAGTTGCCCAACCCGCTCGCGATCGGCGTGACGCTTGGTGGCGTGCTCCTCGACGTGCTGGTGCCACGGCCAAAGCCTCGGGCTGGAATCCCGCGTGAATCCTCTCTCCTCTCTCCACGCGCCATCTCGAGGACACCGCAGCACGAGGCCGTCCACCAGGAGTACGGAATTGCGCCGGCCGCGGGCGTGCGACTCAACTGACAGCCGGATGACCACGGTGGCCGCGCTAACGTGCGGCCACCGTGGCTTCGTTCGCCGTCAAGTTCCTCGGCTGCAAGGTCTCACAGGCTGACGCGATGATCGCGCGGCGGGCGCTGCTTGCCGCCGGCCACCATGAGGCAGCCGAGGACGAGGCCGAGCTGCACATCATCAACACGTGCTGCATCACGCGCGAAGCGGAGTCGAAGTCGCGCCAGGCGGTCCGGCGCTCGCTCGGGACCGCCGACCGGGTGCTGGTGGCCGGATGCGCGGTGAACCTGGACGGGGCGCAGTTCCGAGAGATAGACGACCGGGTCAGCGCGTTCGTGGGGACCGCGGAGGAGGTGGCCGGGGCGATGGCGGCGGGCCTGGGCGGATGCGCCGACCTGGAGCACGACCTCCTGGCCCGCCGATCGCCCTCGCCCACCAGCCGACCATCCGGGGCGAGCGACCGCACCCGGGGGTTCATCAAGGTCCAGGACGGGTGCGACTGCCACTGCGCCTACTGCATCATCCCCACGGTCCGGGGCTCGGCGCGCTCGCGCCCGGCGAGCGCGATCCTGACCGAGGCCGCCCGGCGCGTCGAGCAGGGGCAGCCCGAGATGGTCATGACCGGAATCAGCGTGGGGGATTACCGCGACCCGGAAAACGGCCTGGAGCTCGGCGAGCTGATGGTCCAGGTGGCGCAGGTCCCGGGCGTGGAACGGGTGCGGCTCTCGAGCGTCGAGGTGATCCACGTCAAGGACTCCCTGCTTACGGCGCTCGCCACCGAGCCGAAGGTGTGCCCGCACCTCCACGTCCCGATGCAGTCGGGCGACGACGAGGTCCTCAAAGCGATGGGCCGCCACTACGACGCAGCCGAGTACCTAGAGGCGATCGCGGAGCTCCGGGAGGCCGTGCCCCATATCAATGTCACCACCGACGTGATCGTCGGCTTTCCGACCGAGACCGAGGCGGCCTTCGAACGGACTCTAAAAGCCGTCGACCACGCCGGCATCACGAAGGTGCACACGTTCTCGTACTCGCCGAGGCCGGGGACGCAAGCCGAAGGGCTGGGCGACCGGGTCGGAGCGCAGGAGAAGAAGCGCCGCTCGCGGGAGATGCGGGCGCGCTCCGAAGTGCGCTCTCGCCACCATCGGTCGGCCAAGCTCGGCCGGCCCGAAAGCGTTCTGATCGACAAGGTCGCCGACTCTCAGTGCTCGGGCTACACGGCCGACTACACGCGCTGCTATCTACCGGCCGGCGCGGCCGTGAGGGGGCAGCTCGTGGAGGCCGGCTGCGAGGAGCTCCACGCGGACGGCATCCGGTGCGGGGCTATCCTGAGGGTGTGAGCGTCATCGACCAGGTACGCGGCGACATGACCAGCGCGATGAAGGCCGGCGAGAAGGGTCGTGTCGGCGCGCTGCGCCTGGTTCTGTCCGAGCTGCAGAAGGCCCACAAGGAAGGCTCGAGCGACGAGCTGGCCGTGCTGCGCCGCGAGCGCAAGCGGCGCCTGGAGGCGGCCGAGCAGTTCCGTGGTGGCGGGCGCCCCGAGCTGGCCGAGCAGGAGGAGGCGGAAGCCAAGCTCATCGAGGGCTACCTACCGGCCGAGCTCGACGATGCCGAGCTCGACGCGATCGTGGCCGACGCGATCGCCGAGACCGGGGCCGGCAACCCGAAGGACATGGGCCAGGTGATGAAGGTCGTGATGGCCAAGTCCGGCGGCCGGGCGGATGGCAGGCGTGCCTCGGCGCGTGTCCGGGAGGCGCTTCAGGCGTAGAGACGGGACACGGTGGGTGCGTAGGCAGATAGAGCTCGATAACCCGGTCGCGGCCGAGCTTGCAGGCAGCACGGACGCGGTGCTGCGGGCGCTGGAAGGGCATCTGGACTGTGATGTGTTCCTGCGCGGCAACGTGCTCACGCTGGACGGTGAGCCGGCTGCGGTCGATGCGGCCGCGGCGGTCGTGCACGAGCTCTCCGGGCTGATCGCCCAGGGTCATGAGATCGCTCCGGGCACGATCGAGGCGGTCAAGCGCGCGCTCGACGAGCACGAGTCGCCCGGACAGATCCTGGAGGACGTCGTCTGGCGCCACCGCGCGACCAAGGTCTCGCCCAAGACGGTCAACCAGAAGCGCTACGTCGACTCGATCCGACGCAACACGATCACCTTCGGGATCGGCCCGGCCGGCACCGGCAAGACGTTCCTGGCCGTGGCCCTGGCTGCCGCGGCGCTCAGCCGGCGGGAGGTCAACCGGATCATCCTGACCCGCCCCGCGGTCGAGGCCGGCGAGCGACTCGGGTTCCTCCCCGGCGACCTGATGGCCAAGGTCGACCCGTACCTGCGGCCGCTGTTCGACGCCCTACACGACATGCTCGAGCCGGAGCGCGTCTCCTCGCACCTGGAGCGAGGCGTGATCGAGGTCGCGCCGCTGGCATTCATGCGCGGGCGCTCGTTGAACGACAGTTTCATCATCCTCGACGAGGCCCAGAACACCAGCGCCGAGCAGATGAAGATGTTCCTGACGCGA
>JAFAYP010000203.1 GCA_019240305.1 Solirubrobacterales bacterium | reverse complement strand
TGCACCCACCCGGCCTGGGCGCGCCGCTGGCGATCGTGATCCCCGCCTACAACGAGGAGCCGACGGTCGCGGATGTGGTGGGCGAGATCCCGCGCTCGGCAGCGGGCTTGCAGACTGAGGTCATCGTGGTGGTCGACGGCGCGCGTGACGCGACGGCGGCGCGTGCTGCCGGCGCCGGCGCGCTCGTATGCGACGTGCAGGTCAATCGGGGCCAGGGCGCGGCTCTGCGCCTCGGCTACTGGCTGGCCCGGGCGCGCGGCGCGAAGGTGATCGCCACGATCGACGCCGACGGCCAGTACGAGCCCGAGGAGATCGCGCGTGTGGTGGAGCCGATCCTCGCCGGCGAGGCGGATTTTGTCTCCGGTTCGCGCCGGCTCGGGGCCGAGTTGACCACCGACAAGGTTCGCCATCTGGGCGTGCTCGTGTTCGGCGCCCTGATCAGTGTCCTGGTCCGCCACCGGATCACCGATCCGGCGTGCGGGATCCGGGCCATGCGCTCGGAGGTGACCGCGGCGGTCACGCTCGAGCAGCCGCAGTATCAGGCCTCCGAACTGATGATCTCGGCCGCGCTGCACGGCTACCGGCTGGGCGAGGTGCCGACCACCATGCGCGACCGGGGCGTGCATGCCACCGGGACCAAGAAGGGCGGGAACTTCGGCTACGGAGTGCGGTTCGCCCGGGCGGCGTTGCGCACCTGGATGCGCGACCGCACCGCCGCGCGCACGCGGCTGCGGCCCGAGAAGATCCACACCTCGTAGACCGCGAAGCGGGCTACGAACAGCACGGCGAACACGGCCAGGTAGGAGCCGGTGACCAGCAGCGCCCGGATCCCGTGGTGGGCCGGGATGCTCTGCACGTGGCGCTGGGTCCAGGCGGTCGTCTCCGAGGTGACGAACAGGGTCAGCGCCGAGACGATCACGTAGGCGACAATCTCCCGTCCAAAGGCGATGCGGCCCTCGACCCGCCACGCCCAGCGGCGGTTGAGGATCCAGTTCGGGATCGCACCGGCGATGAACGCAATGACCGAGCAGGCGGTGGTACCGGCGCCCATCACGTAGAGGATCGCGAATACGATCGCGCTGGTCACGGCCGCCACGACCGAGCCCAGCGTGTAGCGTGTGATGCGGGCGCTCAGCGGCGACTGGGTGATCCGCCGGACCAGGGCGGTATGTGCGAGGCGCAGACCGAGGGGCGAATTGCGCATCGCGTGGTAACGGTTGGTGATCACCGAACAGCGATCGTAGCGTCTTATGTGTCAGCTCGGCGTTACCGGGACGCGATTTGGGGCCTCGCGCCGGGTGCGCCGGTACGTTCTGTGACGATGCGGATTCAGGTGGCGGTCGACCCGGTGGCGCTCGACGACGATCTGGTGATCGCCGGGGACAACGCCGGCGTGCTCGAGCGGCTGCCCGAGGGGGTGTTCGACCTGATCTACATGGATCCTCCGTTTAACACCGGCCGGGCGCAGGCGCGGCGGTCGCTGGCCGTGGTGGCCGACGCGGCGGCCGGGGACCGGATCGGGTTCGGCGGCCGGCGCTACCGGTCTCAGCTGCTGCGCACGCTGGCCTACGACGACGCGTTCGACGACTACCTGGCGTTTCTGGAGGTCCGGCTGCGGCGCGCGCGGGATCTGCTGGCCGCCCACGGGACGCTCTACTTCCACATCGACTACCGCGAGGCGCACTACGTCAAGCTGCTGCTCGACGAGGTGTTCGGCCGCGACGCCTTCCTCAACGAGCTCATCTGGAGCTACGACTACGGGGCCAAGCCGCGCCGGCGCTGGCCGGCCAAGCACGACACGATCCTGGTCTACGTGCGGACTCCCGGCGGGCACTTCTTCGACGCCGATGCCGTGGAGCGCGAGCCGTATATGGCGCCGGGTCTGGTTTCGGCCGAGAAGGCGGCGCGGGGCAAGCGGCCGACCGATGTGTGGTTTCACACGATCGTCCCGACCAACGGCCGCGAGAAGACCGGCTATCCGACCCAGAAGCCCGAGGGCGTGCTGCGACGGATGGTGGCCGCGTCGTCGCGACCTGGGGGCTGGTGCCTGGATCCGTTCGCCGGCTCGGGCACGCTTGGCGCGGTGTGCCGGGCGCTTGGCCGGCGCTTCGTGCTGGTCGACCGCAATCCGGTGGCGATCGAGGTCATGCGCTCGCGGCTGGCCAGCGGGCTTACGGCCGAGGCCCGCGGACCAGCGGGACAAACTGCACTGCCTCTAGCCGGCGACGGCTGACGCGCTTTCCGGCGCGCTCGGTCAGCATCAGGTGCTGCTCCTTGGTGCCCATCGGGGCGACCATCCGGGCGGGATCCGCGAGCTGCTCCTCCAGGGCGGGTGCAGGCTCGTCGCCGATCGCGGCCGCCACGTTGATCGCGTCGAACGGGGCCTGCTCGGGCCAGCCCTCGGAGCCGTCGCCGACCTTGAAGGTGACGTTGCCGATGCCCAGGTCGGTGAGCGTTCGCTCCGCTCGTGCGGACAGATCCGGGTGGCGCTCGACCGTGTAGACGTGCCCGGCCAGCAGTGAGAGCAGCGCGGCGTGGTAGCCCGAGCCGGTGCCGACGTCGAGCACGCGGTCGGTCGGCGCAAGAGCCAGGACCTCGAGCATGCGCGCCACGACCAGCGGCTGCGAGATGGTCTGGCCGGCGCCAATCGGCAGCGCCACATTCTCGTAGGCGCGGCTGACCTCGGATTCCGGGACGAACCACTCCCGCGGGATACTGGCGATCGCCGCGAGCACGCGCTCGTCGGCGATGGCGGGGCGCAGGGTGCGCGCGAGCTGGGCCGCCGCGGGCGGGCTCATCGCACTAGAAGTCCTCCGCGTCGGCGTCGAGCCACTTGTCGAAGAACTCCTCGGCGTCGAGGTTGGCCAGATCGAACCGCAGGAGCTTGAGGAGCTTGGCCGCGTCCTTGGCGCCGAGATTCCAGTAGAGGATCACCTCGCCGTCGTCGATCGAGACGATCTCGATGCGGTCGGTGCGCTTGGGGTCAGACAGGAAGGCCGGCTCGCGTCCGCCGCGGGAGACGATCAGCTCGTAGGCGCGGTTGGCCTTCATACGGGGTCTTTCGTCAGGGCCTGGGTGGCGCGGGCGACGCCGTCGGGACCCTGGTAGACGCGATCGGCGATCTGGATGGCGGGCAGCGTCCTCACGCCGGCCAGCTTGGCCCGGCGGTTGGCCGCGGATAGCGCGGCC
>JAFAYP010000209.1 GCA_019240305.1 Solirubrobacterales bacterium | reverse complement strand
CCCGCCAGCGCCAGCGCCGTGCCGAGCCGGCCGGCCTCGAGCACCGGCCCGTCGACGCACAGGCGCACGTAGCCGTCGACGGTCGGCACCACGCAGCCGAAGCACGCCCCGAAGCCGCAGGCCATCCCTGATTCGAGCGCGAGCTGGGCCGGGACCTCGCGCCGCACGCACGCCGCCCTGACCGCCTCGAGCATGGCCGGGGGCCCGCAGGCGTACACCTCGAGCGCCTCGCCGCGCTCGTCGAGCTCGTCCTCGAGCAGCTCGGTGACCAGCCCGTGGTGACCGATGCTGCCGTCGTCGGTGGCCACCGTGGCCCGGCTCAGCAGCCCGGCGCCGGCGGCGTGCGCCGCGTCCCGGAAGCCGAGCAGCGCCGGAGCCTGTGGTTCGAGCTCGTCCTGCCAGATAGCCAGCGGCGCGATGCCGACGCCGCCACCGACCAACAGCGGCTTGCGGCCGTCCCGCGGCGCCGTGAAGCCGTTGCCGAGCGGGCCGACCAGCAAGAGCTCCTCGCCCGGCCCGAGCTCGCAAAGCCGGTTGGTGCCCGGCCCGACGTCCTCGATCAGGAAGTGGAGCTCGCCGTGGCTTGCCCGCAGCACGCTGAAGGCGCGGGGCAGGAACGGCCGCTCGCCCTCCCCCCCGCCCCACCGCTCGGCGCTCGCCAGCATGTAGAACTGGCCGGGCCGCGGCACCGAGGCGGCCGGGTCCTGCGCGCGGATGACGACGTAGGCGCCGTGGGTCTCCCGCGCGATGACCGCGGCCGCACGGCGGCCGAACGGAGCCGTCATGCCACCTCGGTCGGTTTGGCATGGGTCTGGCGCATGCCGTGGATCTCCTGCAGCGAGACGACCTCGGGCTCGCCGCGGCGGGCGGCCGCGATCGCCCGGGCGGCCGCCATGCCACCGGCCATCGTCGTGATGCAGGGGATCCCCCGCGCGATCGCCGCCGAGCGGATCTCGTAGCCGTCGGTGCGTGCCCCGGTGCCGACCGGGGTGTTGATCACCAGGTCGACCTCGCCGCGTTCGATCCAGTCGACCACGTGCGGAGAGCCCTCCCCGATCTTGTTGATGGTCTCGGCCGGAATGCCCATCCGGCGCATGGCGCGGGCGGTTCCGCGAGTGGCGATGATCTCGAAGCCGAGGTCGTGCAGCACCGTGGCCACGCCGGTGGCGGCCGGCTTGTCGCCGTCCGCCACCGTGATGAACACACGGCCGTGGTTGGGCAGCGTCGAGCCGGCGGCGGCCTGGGCCTTGGCGAACGCGGTCGGGAAGTCGTGCGCGATCCCCATCACCTCGCCGGTCGAGCGCATCTCGGGCCCGAGCAGCGAGTCGGCGCCGGCGAAGCGGTCGAACGGCAGCACGACCTCCTTGACGCACACGTGGCCGTTGGTGGTATCGGCCGGCAACGCCAGGGCGGCCAGTCGCTCGCCGAGCAGCACGCGGCAGGCCAGCTTGGCCACCGGCAGCCCGATCGCCTTGGACACGAACGGGACCGTTCGCGATGCCCGGGGGTTGGCTTCGATCACGTACAGGACGTCGTCGCGGATGGCGAACTGCACGTTGAGCAGGCCCACGACGCCGAGCGCCCGGGCGATCCCCTCGGTCTGGGCCCGGATCTGGGTGAGCATCTCCTCGCCGAGGGTGTGCGGGGGAAGCACGCAGGCCGAATCGCCGGAATGGATCCCGGCTTCCTCGACGTGCTGCATGATCCCGGCGATCCACACGTCGCGCCCGTCGCAGATCGCGTCGACGTCGACCTCGATCGAGTCCTCCAGGAAGCGGTCGAGGTAGATCGTGGTTTGTGATTCGGTCCCACCCACCCTGACGCGTCGCAGGTAGTCGGCCAGCCCGTCGAGGTCGTAGACGATCTCCATGGCCCGTCCACCGAGCACGTAGCTCGGGCGCACCAGCAGCGGGAAGCCGACCTGCGCGGAGCAGCTCAGTGCCTCATCGGTCGAGCCGGCGCTGGCATACGGGGGCGCCTGGTAGCCGAGCGAGTCGAGCAGCGCGCCGAAGCGCGAGCGGTCCTCGGCCAGGTCGATCGCCTCCACGCTGGTGCCGAGGATCGGAATGCCGGCGTCGGCCAGTCCGGCCGCGAGCTTGAGCGGGGTCTGGCCGCCGAACTGGACCACCACGCCCTCGGGCTGCTCGACCTCGCACACTGCGAGCACGTCCTCGAGCGTGAGCGGCTCGAAGTACAGCCGGTCGGAGGTGTCGTAGTCGGTGGACACCGTCTCCGGGTTGCAGTTGACCATCACCGCGTCGCGCCCCTGCTCGCGTACGGTCTGCGCCGCGTGCACGCAGCAGTAGTCGAACTCGATCCCCTGCCCGATCCGGTTCGGGCCCGATCCGAGGATCATCACGCTTGCTCGCTCACCCCGCTCGACCTCGCTCTCGGCGCTGCGCTCCCACGAGGAGTAGTAGTAAGGCGTGCGCGCGGCGAACTCGGCCGCGCAGGTGTCGACCGACTTGTACGTCCGCACCTGCCCCGAGGGCTCGTTCGGATCGGTCACCAGCTCGGACAGCTCGCGCAAAAACCAGGGGTCGATGTCGGTGCGGCGGTGGATCTCCCCGGCGTCGAGGCCGCGACGCAGTGCCTCGAGTAGGTGGTCGAAGCGCTCGGCGCCCCCCGACTCCAGCGTGGTGAGCAGGGCGTCGTCGTCCTCGGGCGCCAGCGGCCGCGAGTCGAGCTCGCGCGATCTGAGCGCCTTGGCGAACGCCTGCTTGAACGTGCGCCCGATCGCCATGGCCTCCCCCACCGACTTCATGTGGGTGGTCAGTCCGGCCTCGGCGCCCGGGAACTTCTCGAAGGCGAAGCGGGGCCACTTCACCACGCAGTAGTCGATCGCGGGCTCGAAGCTGGCCGGCGTGGCCCGGGTGATGTCGTTGGGGATCTCCTGAAGCGTGTAGCCCACGGCCAGGCGCGCCGCGATCTTGGCGATCGGGAAGCCGGTGGCCTTGCTGGCCAGCGCGCTCGAGCGCGACACCCGCGGGTTCATTTCGATCACCACGATCTCGTCCGTGGCCCGGTTGACCGCGAACTGCACGTTGGAGCCGCCGGTCTCCACGCCGACGGCCCGGATCGCGGCGATTGCCTGGTCGCGCAGCCTCTGGTACTGGCGGTCGGTCAGCGTCTGCTGAGGCGCCACGCACACGCTGTCGCCCGTGTGCACGCCCATCGGGTCGAGGTTCTCGATCGAGCAGACGATCACCACGTTGTCCGCGCGGTC
>JAFAYP010000120.1 GCA_019240305.1 Solirubrobacterales bacterium | reverse complement strand
GGGATCGAGCCGACCGACAACTCGAGGCTGACCTGGTTGGCCGAAGTCGGGCCCTGGGTCGGGTCGAGCGCAATGCTGCCGCTCGCCCCGCCGTCGGTCACCGCCGACCAGTACGCCGGGCTGCTCGAATCCTCCTTCATGTCCCGGTTGCGGATCAGCTCGGCGTACACGCCGCCGTCGCCCGAGTGCTTGATCTCCTCGAGGAACTCGCCGAACTGGGTCGGATTGATCCGCGGGCCTGCCTGCGACGCGTTGACGGTCAGCGTCCCCGGTCCGGCCAGCTGCTTGATCGCGCTCGCGCTGAGCACTCCGGAGTACGCCCGCACGTCATCGATCCGGCCCGAGACGAAGTCGGCGAGATTGCCGGCGAACTTGCTCCGGCCGACGGCCAGCGGACCGCTCGCCGACCAGCTTCCCGAGAACGACTCCGTGTCCTGCAGGGCTCCGTTGACGTAGAGCGAGATCGTGCTCTTGGTCGCGTTGTAGACGCCGGTGATCAGATACCACTCGCCGGGCTGCGGGATGACCGCACTCGCGCTCGCGATCGTGCCCAGCCCGCTCGGCGAGTCATACGCGATGTGCGTGAACGCGAAGCGGTGCGTGTCGCCGCGCAGCTGCAGGTAGAAGCCGCTCACCTGGCTGCCGTCCTGGCTGACGAACGTCTGGTAGCCGCCCGTGTTGTTCAGGTTGACCCACGCCGACACCGTGAAGCTCTGGGTGGTGTCGATCACCGGGCCGGCCGCCTGGGCGTACTGCTGATTGCCGTTCAGAGACAGCGCGCTCGGGCCGACGACGCCGGGCCCCCACGATGCCCCGTTCTCCAGCGTCAGCGGGTGACCCCCGCCCGCGGAATCCGCCGCCGTGGTGCCCGATCCCTCATCGAAGGTCCAGTGGCCGATGAGGGTGGCGCCGGTGGCGGCGCTCGCGGCCGCCGGCGCACACAGCAGCACGACGAGTACAGCCAGGACGGGCAAACGGGATCGAGCCGCCGCCTGGCGAGCAGCCAGTGAGAACACGCCTCGCCTCCTACCTTCGGTCTCCGGTCCCGATGTGAACGCTAACATATAGCTCAGCAGGCGGGTCCCGTCAAGCGATTGCAGTAGGGTCAGGCCAACCATGAGGCTCAGCCCGCGCCGACAATCCGGCCGCCTCACCAAGCGCGAGCTCCGTCAGTCTCTTTCCGGCACCGGGCGCAAGTGGATCAAGGAGGTGTGGCAGGCGGCCGCGGCCACCTCCGGCGATCTGAACCGCCTCAGCCCCGTGACCACGCCGCTGGGCAACCGGCTGGTAGAGACTTATGGCACCACTCATCGGCTCCCCGGAACCGAGATCCAGCGCGCGCTGCGGATCGCCACCGTGGCCGGATACGCCTCGCGCATGGTCCTGGTCGAGCCGACCGAGCAACCCACGCTCGAGCCCTCGGCCTTCGGGCTGAAGGGCCGCCCCGACCTCGAGCGCCTCGCCGGCGACCCGACTCGGCTGATCGACCCGACGCGCACCGTCGCCACCGAGCGCTTCGGCTCGGTCATGACGCTGCCCCCCGAAGTGTGGAACGGCTACGTGATCACCGCGACCATGAGGCTCCAGGCCCAGCTCGCGACGCGGACGCTCACCTGGCGCGAGCTCGGCCGCGAGCGGATCGAGCAGATGCTGCGCTACGGCTATGTCCTGCGCTGCCTGGACGAGGCGCTCGGCGCGGAGCCGGAGCTCCGCGAGTCCGACGGCGAGTAGCCGCCGCCCGTCCCGGCGCCGGGGCCACGCGGGCGGCTGCGTTTAGCCGCGATGGTCGGCCTTTTGTCGCTCGCCTGGCGTCAGCGCCCCGTCCAAACCCCGCGGAGGCCCATTTGCGACTCGGCCCTTGACAAGTTATTAGTCGCTGCTAATCTTCTTGCTAGTTAGCAGTCACTAACAAGGAGCAGCAACCCATGCCAAGCATCACGACGAACGCAACACGAAGGATCTCGACCCTCGTGATCGTTTCGATCGGGCTGTTCATGATGGTTCTCGACAACCTCGTCGTGAACGTCGCCCTGCCGAGCATCCGCGTCGACCTCGGCGCCTCGATCCAGACGCTCGAGTGGACGGTCAACGCCTACATCCTGGCCTACGCGGTGCTGCTGCTGACCGGCGCGGCGCTCGGCGACCGGCTGGGACGCAAGCGGATGTTCATGGCCGGCATCACGCTGTTCATCGTCGGCTCGGCCGCCGCCGCGTTGTCGCCCTCGATCGACTTCCTGATCGCCGCGCGCGCCGTCCAGGGCATTGCCGCGGCGATCGTCACCCCGCTCACCCTGACCCTCATCGCCGAGGCCTTCCCGCCCGAGCAGCGCGGCCTGGCCCTGGGCGTCTGGTCGGGGGTCAGCGGCATCGGCGTCGCGCTCGGCCCGCTGGTCGGTGGAGCCCTCACCCAGTTCGCCTCCTGGCACTGGATCTTCTGGGTCAACGTGCCAATCGGCCTGACCCTCCTCCCGTTCGCTCGGACCCGGCTCACCGAGAGCCGCGGCGAGGTCAAGCACCTCGACCTCCCCGGCCTGACCCTGGCCTCAAGCGGCCTGTTCGGAGTCGTCTACGGCCTGGTCCGCTCGCAGTCACTCGGCTGGTCGAGCCCCGAGGTGATCGTCGCACTGGCCGCCGGGATCGCACTGCTGGCCGCCTTCATCCGCCAGGAGCTGCGCACCTCGGAGCCGATGCTGCCGATGCAGTTCTTCGCCAACCGCGGGTTTGCCGTGACCAACGTGGTGTCAATCGCGATGTACTTCGGGATGTTCGGCTCGATCTTCTTCCTGAGCCAGTTCCTCCAGACCGTCCTGCACAACACCCCGCTGCAGGCTGGCGTCAAGCTCCTGGTCTGGACCGGCGCGGTGATGGTCGTCTCCCCGGCGACCGGCTTTTTGTCCGAGCGCTACGGGAGCCGGCTGTTCATGGCCGCCGGCCTGGGGCTGCAGGGCCTCGCCCTGGCCATCCTGGCCACGTCGGCCAGCGTCCATCAGAGCTACGCCAGCATGCTGATCCCGTTCGTGCTGGCCGGTAGCGGGATGGCCATGGTGTTCGCGCCATCGGCCAACGCGGTCCTGGCCTCCGTGCGGACCGCACAGACCGGCCAGGCGTCGGGCGCGACCAACGCCCTGCGCGAGCTGGGCGGCGTGCTCGGGATCGCCATCCTCGGCACCGTGTTCACCAGCCACGGCAGCTATGCCTCGCCCCACGCGTATGTCAGCGGCCTGGTTCCCGCCCTTTGGGTCGGTGCGGCCGTGCTCGCCGGCGGAGCGCTGATCGCGGCTGTCCTGCCGTTCAGCACCCGGGCCTCCGCGGCAGAGCACGCAGCGGCCGAGGCGACGATCGACGAGGCATCCCCGGTTGCCATCCCCGCCTGACGCTGCCCTAGGATCGGTGTCCAGCGCGATGACCACCACCTCCGCCAAGACCACCCGTCAGCGCATCCCGGCCGCCGAGCGCCGCGATGCGCTGATTGATGCCGCGGTCCACGAGTTCGCCCACGGCGGGCTGCACGGCACGCCGGTCGACAAGATCGCCCGGCGGGTCGGCGTCGCACAGCCGTACGTGTTCAGCCTGTTCGGCAGCAAGAAGGAACTGTTCCTCGCGGCGGTCGAGCGCGGCTTCGAGCTCGTCGCGGCCACCTTCACGAGGGCCGCGACCGAGTTCGATCCTGCGAACGCTCCGCCCGACACCAACCTACACCGGGCGATGGGCCAGGCGTACATGGAGATGTTGGACTCCGACCGCGACTATCTGATGCTCCAGCTTCACGCCTATGCCGCGTGCGACGACGAAGAGATCCGCGACCGGGTGCGGGCGTTCTATGCGCGGCTGGTCGCACACGTCGAGAGTCTGTGGGACGCGAGCCCGGAGGAGATTGACGACTTCTTCCGCTATGGCATGTGGCTGAACGTTGCCGCGGCGCTGGGCGTACAGGACCTCTCGGCGGGGTGCGACTGGATGCGCGCCGAGGCCGAGTCCGGGGAGGCCGCGGCCGCCGAGGCCGCGGCGGCCCCCACCGCCGGCGCCTAGCCCGAGCGCTTGAGCTTGCCGTGGCGCTTGGCGTAGCGCTCGCCGGCCCGGAACACGGCCAGCCCGAGCGGAATCGTCGCCACCGCCAGCACGAGCAGCGGCCACAGATCGCCCCAGCGTGCACCGACGGAGGCGCCGTTCAGCACCGCGGCCCGGATGCCGCGCAGCGCGTAGGTCGCCGGCGAGATCGTCGCCACCCACTGCATCCACTGCGGCAGCACCGACACGGGGTAGTAGACGCCGGAGACCACGAGCAGCAGGCCCTGGGCGACGAAGCCGAACTGCGCGCCCTTCTCGGGCGAGATCAGTGGAAGCACGGCGGACCATCCCCACCCCGACGAACGAGAACGAGGCGACGGCCAGCAGCACGAGCGCGGTGAGGAAGTCGGCCTGCGGGAAATGCAGACCGAAGAACAGCGAGACAACCGCGAACACCAGGGCGGTGCGCAGCAACCCGTAGAGGACCGCGAACAGCCCCATGCCGCCGAGGTGCACGGCGCGCGAGAGCGGCGCCATGAACGTGTACTCGATCGTGCCTTCCCAGCGCTCCCACGCCACCGTCTCGGTGAGGATCTCGAAGATGATCCCCAGGTAGGACCAGATCACCGCGCCGATCAACAGCGTCGTCGTGGTGCGCTGCACGTCGAGCTGCCCGCCGGACGCCTTGACGCCCCTGGCGATGAACGCGATGGTCAGCGTGTTGGCGACCGTCCACACGAAGAAGGCCAGCTCCCACCAGGCGTAGCGCTTAATCAGGTAGGTGTTGCGCTCGACGATGCCCGCAAGCCCGACCAGCTGCCTGCGCAGCCCGGTCTGACTCACGCCCGCACCACCGCCGGCGCCCGGGACAACCGCCTGCGATCTCATGCAGCCACCCCCTCCTCCCGGTCCTCCTCGAACGCGACCCCGGTCGCGGTGAAGAAGGCGTCCTCCAGCGTGCTCGCGCCGTAGCGACCGATCAGCTCTTCCGGCGCCTCCAGGGCCAGGAGCCGACCAGCGTGCAGTATCCCCACGCGCTCGGCCAGTGATTCGGCCTCGGCGAGGTCGTGCGTGCAGAGCAGAATCGTCGTGTCGTGCGTGGCGCGCAGCTCGCCGATGAACGCCTGGACCTCGCGCTTGGAGCGCGGGTCGAGGCCCGTCGTGGGCTCGTCGAGCAGCAGCAGCACGGGCGAGGTGAGCAGCGCCCGGGCCAGCGCGACCTTCTGCTGCATACCGCGCGAGAGGTCCTCCATCGACTCCGAGGCGCGCGTGACCGGGAAGCCCACCCGCTCGAGGATCTCGGGGATCCGTACCCGAGTGGCGGCGGGGGTCAGGCCATAGAAGCGCGCGGCGTATGAGAGGTTCTCCACCGCCGACATCCGCTTGAAGAACGACGCCTCGACCGACACCCGGTTGACCAGGCTGCGCACCGCGCGCGCGTCGCGCACCACGTCGTGCCCGAGCACGCGCGCCGAGCCGCCGTCGGGCAGCAGCAGCGTGGACAGGACGCGGACCAGGGTCGACTTGCCCGAGCCGTTCTGACCGAGCACCGCGACGCATTCGCGGCGGTCGATCGTGAACGACACGTCCGCCAGGGCCGTGGCCGCATGCCGCCGACGGCCCCGCCGGCGGTGAAAGACCTTCTCCAGATGTGACACTTCAACTGCGAACACGGGTTACTCCTCAGACGACGGCGTGGCCAGGGCACAGCGACCGAGGCGGAGCTCGGCCGAGGCGGGGAAAGGGTCACGGTCGGAGGAGGACCATCGCGAGCAAGCGTACCAGCCGCCCGGGCGATGGCAAGTGAATCCGGGAGGGCTCAGTCGGCCACGCGGCGCTCGGGATAGCGCGGGAGGCCGTCGTCCGGGAGCGCCTCCCACGGCGCCGCATAGGCCACGAACTGGCGCGCGGCCGGGCGGATCCCCGGGTCCTCGTCGAACGCCCCGAGCCGAACCCCGACCCGGCTGGCGTCTTCGGGATCGCGGCTGAACAGGGCTGAGCCGCAGTCGCCGCAGAACCACTTCTCGGCGCCGCCTTCGGGCTTCCAGGCCCGCATCCGCTCCTCGCCCTGCACGATCTGGAACGTCCCCGGCTCGACCCGTGCGTTGGCCGAGGCTGCGGTGCCGGTGCGGCGCTGGCAGCGCGTGCAGTGGCAGTACTGGGCCGACACCGGCGGCGCGGTCAGTTCGAAGCGAACCGCACCGCATCCGCATCCCCCGGTCAGGCGGTAGGTCGTGGCCATCGTCGGCTCAGGCCGCCGCCAGCTTGATCAGGTCGCGCTCGGGGGCGATGCCCCAGCGCTCGGCCACCTGCGCGAGGTGGTCGTCGAGATCCCAGCGGTCGGGCCGCTCCTCGCCCGAGTGCTCGGGGCTCGCGCCCTTGAGCACCATCGAGCCAAAGTTGTCGCCGACTGCCCGGATCTCCTCGACCTGCTGGGCGCTAAGGCGCAGATCGGTGGGCAGCGCCGCGAGCTCGGCCCGCTTACTCTCGACCGGGCGCGCCGCGGGACCGACCTCCTGGATCAGCGTGGGCACCACACAGGCCACCGGCTGGTGGGCCAGGTTCCACTGGCAGGCGAGCTGGATCGTGGTCAGCCCGGCGCGCTCGGCGATCGGCCGCATCCGCTCGAGCCGCTCGCGCCCTCGCTCGATCCAGCCCGCCGGGCGAAAGCCACGGTGATCCTGCGGCGCGAGCTCTTGACCCGGCAGCACGTCGTCGAAGAACAGCCCGCCGTAGTCGACGACGCGAGTGATCACCTTCACGCCGGCCGCCGCCGCCGCGTCGAGACACAGCTCGCCCGGCCATGGCTCGAGCGGGTTGAGGATGACCATCGCCCAGTCGAGCAGCGTGCCGAAGCGCTCCAGGCAGTCGATCAGGTCGAGCGTGAACCCGTTGGCTGGTCCCGGCGCCACGCCGATCAGCCGCGTGAGGCCGGCGTCGCGCAGCCCGGCCATCTCCCGCCAGACGCGTTCACTCGTGTACCCGGTGCGATCCGGGTTGTGCAGCAGGAGCAGGTCGAACTGGTCGATCCCGCACCGCTCGAGGCTGCGCTCGGTGGCCATCCGCAGGTAGTCGCCGTAGCCCGAGGGCTCGCGCAGGCGCGGATCGGTGAAGCGGGGAAAGCCGCGGGGACCGTCGCGCTCGCCGGTGTAGAAGTCATGTCCCACCGCGCCCACGACGCACATCTCATCCCGCGCCCGGCCGGTGATCGCCCGGCCCAGCATCCGATCGGCATCGCCGGCGCCGTACACGTCGGCGGTCATCACCGTCCGGATCGACTCGTCGGGCGTGATCAGGGCCAGGAACCGCTCATCCCCGAGCGGCTCACCGAAGTGCATGTACCGTCCGCCGCTCCAGGTGCCGACGGCGACCGGGCCGGGGTCGAGTGGCGCGCGAGAGTCCGTCATGCCGCGCTGAGTTTAGGGTTCGTCGGGGATTAGGTTGTGGGCCAGCGGGTTTCCCGCCGTCCGCCAGGCGCGTCCAGACGCCGCCAAAACGCAAGATGATTCTTCTGCGAGCCCTCGGGGGTGGGGGGGTGTCCGGCCGCTCACCGCTGACGCCACCACCTCCCGTGCTGGAGGTCGTGGAAGACGATCTCGTCGCGACCGCAGGTCGTCACCACCTCCCAATAGCGCCGGCGCAG
>JAFAYP010000602.1 GCA_019240305.1 Solirubrobacterales bacterium | reverse complement strand
GAGTGGTCGTTGTCAGCGGCCGACGACGAAGGTCGACGATCCGATCATGGGGCCGTAACGAGCGGCCCGCCGCTTGCCGAAGCCGGGCCACACATACCAGCGGTACCGGCCGGGCTTGAGCCGGTACCGGTGACCGTCGTAGCGCCACCGGCGTCTGAGCAGCAGGCGGGCCTTGGCCGGCCACACGCTGAGGATCTTCGCCCCGTCGCGATACGACTGCACGTTGTAGTAGGTCGTGTCGGCTCGCGCGATCCGGGTGGCCGTAGTCACCAACCTGGCGATCGTGGTGATCGCCGCCATCGCCGCGGTCGTCCTGCTCGTGCTCGCGTTGCAGCGCGGCGTCTGAACTGCAACGAGGCGTTCGTCATGCAGGACCGCGGCCGAACGGCGCGAACCCGCGGACGTGCGCAACACCACCCTCCACTCCGTCATCGAGGCCTTCGTCAGCGAGGCCGCCATGCAGCTCACCGCGGAGACCTCGGCCGGCGCCGAGATCCCCTTCGAGCTAGTCGAGACCGCGGGCGGAGCCCGCGGCCGCGTCCCGCTCTATTGCTACCGGCCGCTCACCGGTGCGTTCATCCGCCAGCACCTCGGGCTCCTCGGTGCCATGCCGACCTACGCGGCGGCGCTCCGCGCGCTAAGCGCGCTGGATGGCGTCGATGCCTACCTCAGACAGCGAGGGGAGGCGCGGATCCCGGCCGAGCGGCGTGAGTGCGCCGATGCGGCGTTGCGCGTGTTCCTCTCGGTTGTGTTCGCCGAGCGCAGCGAGTTCGGGTTCGATCCCGACCGCTTCGAGGCCGGCTACGAGGAGCTCGAGAGCGCACTGTACGAGGGACGGGCGCTGACCACCGTGGTGGCGCCGCTGCTCGGCGTCGTGCTCGATCCCGACACGACCGAGATCGCGCTCGGGGAGGGGCTCTCGCTGATGCGTGGCGACGCCCTGGACGACGCGCCCTCCGAGGCGGTGTGGGGGGATGGGAGCGAGCCAAACGTGCTCGTGGTTCTCACCACCGCCCAGGACCGCGCCGCACCGGCCCCGGTGTCGGTGGCGCGGGCTCGCTTTCGCCGCACGCTGACCGCCCTGCGGCTGTTCGAGCGCGGCGGCTATGCCCTGGGTCCGGTGGCGTGGACCAGGATCGACACCGGTGCGTGGCGCACAGTCGCCCTGGGCGGGAGCGGCCGGCCCGGCCTGCCCCTGCGGATCGTGGCCGAGCAGGAGGACGAGCTCCGAGCCTTCTGCAACCTGGTGGCGCGGCGCACGCCGCGCAGCGGCGAGATCGCCTGGGCCCTTTCCCGATTCGAGATGGGCTGCGAGCGCCTCGCGCCGTTCGAGGCGTTGACCGACTACCTGCTGGCGCTGCGCGCGCTGCTCGAACCCGAGGGCCCCGCCAGCGGGCGGTTGGCCGGCCGGCTGGCGGCGATCTGCGCCCGTCCAGAGGAT
This sequence comes from Solirubrobacterales bacterium, assembly GCA_019240305.1. Taxonomy (GTDB): domain Bacteria; phylum Actinomycetota; class Thermoleophilia; order Solirubrobacterales; family Solirubrobacteraceae; genus Palsa-465. The sequence goes on along the minus strand of JAFAYP010000602.1, from coordinate 1,588 downwards.
CGTGCCACCGTGGCCGAGCGCACGGCCCATGCCATCTCGCTCGAGCGGGCGGTCATCGGTGGCCTCGCACCGGCTCATCCCGGGGTCGACTCACTCGTCGGCGAGCTGACCGAGTACCTGCGGGCGCTCCTGCGCGACGTGCTCTGCGGGCATCTGGACTCAGATCTGTGCGCGGTGGCCGACGAGCTGCTCGTGCAAGCGGTCTGACAGTCGGTCCCGCGGCGGCGAGCGCAGCCGCTAGGCTTGATCTCAGGCCGCTCCCCACTCGGTCTCGTGCGCGGGGCCGGGAGTGTCTTGCCTGCCAGGCCTGACATGTAAGTCCTGGGGCTCCTATGAAGGAAAGGGGAGCGCGACCTGCAGTCTCGAGCGGGCCATCGCGCCCGCTCGTGCTGTTAATGGGGTCGAAGCCGGGGGTAAGAAACGCCGGGATGCCGACCGAGCCAGACCCCGTCACGGTCCGAGAGGTCGTCCAGCGCGCCGTCGAGGTGTGCGAGGACAGCTCGAGCGAGTCGCTCGATGAGCTGCTGGTTCGCTTCGAGGACGACGACCGCCCGATCAGCGCGGTGGAGGACGTCGAGGAGGTGCTGGACGAGGCGCTTGGGCCGGCCGAGGCCGACGAGCTCGACGGGGCGCTGACCATGGCCCGTGCGGTGATCGTGTACCTGGCCCATCGACGCGACGAGCTCGACGCAGATCGAATCGACCTGCTGCGACTCGCCGGCCGGGCGGAGTTCGATCGGGACCCTCCGCCGCACGTCGCGAACTGGCTGACCGAGCAGGGTGTATCGCTTTAGGAGAGCATCGCCCCCGAGTTATGCTGCGGCGGTGACACATCTCGCCGCCCGTCCGGCTGTCCTGCCCAACGTGCACCCGGAGTGCCGGAACACGCCGGGGACCAACGATGACGGCTTCGAGGAGCTGTGCCACCTGGTCACCGAGCAGGATCCAGACACCGCGCTGTGCGGCAAGGACGTGACCGGCTATCCGTGGGATCCGCCGTGGCCGCGGTGCGAGGCGTGCCTGGCGGTGGCGCGCGGAGACATGAACTGACCGGCGGCGCGAGGCGATCGTGAGCGACTACGAGCTGACCTGCATCGTCGAGATCCCCAAGGGGAGCCGGAACAAGTACGAGTACGACCCCGAGATCGGGGCGATCAAGCTCGACCGGTTCATCTCGGCCTCGGTCGTCTATCCCACCGACTACGGGTACGTACCCGAGACGCTCGCCCCCGACGGCGATCCGCTCGACGTGCTGGTCTGCGTCTCGGAGCCCACCTTCCCCGGCTGCTTCGTCGTGGCCAAGGCGGTCGGACTGTTCAAGATGTCTGACGAGAAGGGCTCCGACGATCACGTCGTGTGCGTACCGTGCGAGGACCCCGGCTGGAACTCGCTCGAGGACGTCGACGATCTGCCAGCCCAGCTCAGGGCCGAGATCGGGCATTTCTTCACGGTCTACAAGGACCTCGATCCCGACCGCCACTCAGAGGTGGAGGGCTGGGCCGGCCGCGACGCCGCGCGCGAGGCGATCCAGAAGGCGCGCCAGGCCTACCGCGACGACAAGTCCGACTAGCTCAGTCCGCGGAGGCCC
>JAFAYP010000558.1 GCA_019240305.1 Solirubrobacterales bacterium | reverse complement strand
GACCCGGACACGACCGGAGCTGTGTCCGACGAGGCGCCGCGCGCGGGCGTCGAGCACGTGCGGACTGTCCTGGTCGCCGAATACGAGACGCGCTATGCCCTCTCGCCGGCGTCACTCACCGATGTCGAGCTCGCCCACGCCGCCGAGCTCCTCGACCGCCACCGTGTGAGCTAGCAGGGGTGAAGCCCACCGTGCTGCGTCCGCGATGCCGGGCTGATCGACCAATCCGTACGATGGAAGAGTGGGAAGACTTCTCCGCCGCATGGTCGAAGAAGGCGATGAGGTCCTGGCCGAATGGGAGCCATCCGACCCGGCCTCGGTGGCGGCCGCCGAGCGGGAACTCCAGCGCTGGCTCGGACGGAAATACGTGGCGGTCCGGAGCGACGACGGCGCGCACTTCGAGCCATTGAACGAAGACCGACTGCCCGCCGATGCCGCCGAGGTCATCGTCTCGATCGCGATGGGGGGCGGCTAGCGGATGCGGCAGCCCATCTCGGCGGTGTCATAGCCGCCGAGCTCCTCGACGGCCGACCTGAACTCCTCGGAGGAGAGCAGCTCCCAGAACGGGGCGAGCGTCGGCTGATCGAGTGACTCGAGCTCGAGCACCAGGTCGTATGGCTCGCTGGTGACCGGCACGAAGTCGAGATCGAACGCCCGCGCCGCGGCGAGAACGCCCAACCCGCAGTCCGCGCGGCCCGCCGCTATCGCGGCTGCCACGGCCAGATGCGTCGGCTCCTCGCGCCCGTAGCCAACGATCGCGTCCCGGTCGATCCCAGCGCGCACCAGCTCGTAGTCGAGCAGCACGCGCGTTCCCGCGCCGCGCTGGCGGTTGACGTAGCGCACGCCCGGGCGCGCGAGGTCCGCGACGCCGTTCAGATCGAGCGGATTGCCAGCCGCGACCAGCAGTCCCTGCTGGCGGTGGACGAGCCGGACGACCGCGATCTCGCGCCCGGCGAGTATCTGATCGACGTAGGGCAGCGTGTACGCCCCGGTCTGGGGGTCGAGCAGGTGCGACCCGGCGAGGTGGCAGAGCCCGTCGCGCAGCGCGATCAGCCCGCCCATCGAGCCGACGTTCCCGGACGCGAGCGTGACCCCAGGGTCGCGGGCACGAAGCTGTGACGCGGCGAGGTCGAGGATCATGTCGTGCGAGCCGATCGCGACGATCGTCCGCTCGATCTGCCTGAGGCTGCGCAGGAGCTCGATCTCGACCTCCTCGCCACCGTGGTGTCCCTCGACCCCGGCGGGAACGACCAGCAGCCCGTCGGCGCGAACGAGCGAGGTGAGCACGCCGGCGCCCCGCGGCAGCGGCGAGGCGACGAGCGCGCCTCCGACTCGTCCCAGGCGTACCCGGACCCAGTCGTCCATCCCGATCGTCGAGGCGAGCTTGCGCGCGAGCCGCGCGGTGACGGTGGGCCGGGGCGTGGCTGCGGCTCCCTGGAGCTCGGCGAGCAGCGGCGCGGCGAAGATGTCGAACGTCAGCGATGCCGACACCGGGTATCCCGGCGCCCCGAGCACGGGGGTCGAGGCGATCGCGCCGAGCACGACCGGATGGCCCGGGCGAACCGCGACCCCATGCACCGCCAGCGAACCGAGCCGATCGACCAGCCCGGCCGTGTGGTCGTCGCGGCCGGCGCTCGAGCCGGCGATCACGATCAGCAGATCGCACCGCTTGACCGCGCTGAGGATCGCCTCGGCGATCCTCGTCTCGTCGTCGGGCTCGATCGGCAGCACCACGGCCTCGCAGCCGGCCTCGCGGGCCTGGCCGGCGAGCATCAGCGAATTTGTCTCGAGCAGCTCGCCGGGCTCGAGCGCCGAGCCGACCGCTCGCATCTCGTCGCCGGTCGGGAGGATCGCCACCACCGGCTGTCGGTGCACGCGGATCTCGATCGCGCCTGCGGCCGCGGCGGCGGCCACATCGACCGGCCGCAGTCGGTGGCCCGCCGGCAGCAGCAGCTCTGTCGCGCTGATGTCCTCGCCGATCGACCGCGTGTGCTGATAGGGAGCGACCCCCGCGCGAAGCTCGGCCCTGCCGTCGACGTAGTGGACGTGCTCGCGCATGACGACCGCATCGAACCCGTCGGGCATCGGGTCACCGGTGTCGAGCACCACGAACGCCCCGGGGTCGAGGAACAGCGGGGTGGTCTCGCTCGCGCCCACGGTCTCGCCCGCGCGGACGGCGATCCCATCCATCGCAGCCGCGTCGAACGGAGGCGAGGAGCGCTCGGCCCAGATCGGTTCCGCGGTGACGCGGCCGACCGCCCGCTCGAGCGCCGTCCCGACCACCTCGAGTCGCGTCGGGCACCCGGCCTCCGCGCAGCACCGCCGCCATTGCAACTGCGCGCTCTCCAGCGGGACGTCCCGCAGGAACGGGCTCGTTCGGCTAGCCATAGGGGAACACCTCAACGGGCTCGCCGGCGGATAGGCCGTTCGCGTCCTCCGGCACGATCACGTAGCCGTCGGCCGCAGTCAGCACGGACAACAGAGCCGATGACCCGAATATCGGCTCCGCCAGGCCGCCTTCACTCAGCCGCACCTGGACCACGTCGAGTCGCCCGGCGGCGGAAGGCAGATCCCGGCCGAGCGTCGCGCGGAGCGTGCCGATCAACGGTTCCACTGTCCAGCCGCCCACCCGACGGATGAGCGACATCCCGATCAGTCGAAAAATCACGAGCGCCGAGCGCGGATTGCCCGGCAAGCCGATGATCGGGATGCCGTCGCTGTGGGCTAGCAGCGTCGGCTTGCCCGGCTTGATCGCGAGGCCATGGCACCACGTCTCCGAGTTCGGCAGAGCGGCCACCGCGCCCGCGGTCTGATCCCGCATCCCGACCGACGACCCGGCGCAGATCACGACCACGTCGCTCGCGCCGAGCACCCCGGTCAAGGCGTCACGCAGGGCGCCGGCCTCATCGGGGACGATCCGCGGCGGCGATGGTTCGCCGCCCGCCTCACGTACCAGCGCGCCCACCGACGCACTCAGGGCGTCTCGTACCTGCCCGGGGTTCAGCGGCGGCGCGCCCGGTGGGACGACTTCGTCCCCGGTGGCGAGGATCGTCACTCGCGGTCGGGCATGTACCTCGAGGTCCACCACCCCAGCCGCCGCGAGCATCGCCACGTCCTGCGCGCGCAGCGGACGCCCCCGAGGCGCGATACGGGTGCCCGCGGCGACATCCTCGTCGAACCGGACGACGTTCTCGCCCGGCGCGACCGGACGGATCACCTCGATCGTATCCGCGGTCGCCTCCGAGGTGTGCTCGATCATGACGACCGCGTCGGCGCCGGAGGGCAGCATTCCGCCGGTGGGGATCGCGACCGCCATGCCCGCCCCGGCCTGGACCGACGCGGCGGCCCCCATCTGGACCGAGCCGACCACGCGCAGGTATCCGGGGATCGATTCGGATGCGCCGAACGTGTCCGCGGCGCGGACGGCGTAACCGTCGACGCTCGAGCGATCGAAGCCAGGCAGCGCTTCGGGCGCGTGGACGTCCGCGGCCGGCACGCGCCTGCACGCGTCGTTCAGGCCAACGGTTTCGACCCCAGTGAGGTGTGTCGGGCAGAATCCCTTCAACGCCTCGGACACGGTCTTGACCGTGAAGAATTCCCGGCCGATGGCGGCCACGTCAACCGGTCGTGCCGGGCGGCTGGTCCTCTGGCTTGGGCCGGGGATGCGGCCGCGCGCTGGTACCACCGCGCTGCCGGCCGAGCACGCTCATCACCGGCCCGAGCGCCACCTGCCCGAGCCCGCAGATCGAGGTCAGGCGCAGCGTCTCCTCGAGCCGGTCGATCCGGTCGTCGATGTCGTCGGCGCCGGCGCCACGCTCGAGCGCGTCGGTCAGGATGCGATGGGCCTTGTGGGAGCCGACCCGGCACGGCACGCACTTGCCGCACGATTCGTTGCGGAAGAAGCGGAGCACGTTGGTGGCGGCCGCGAGGAGGTTTCGCTCCGAACCGAGGACCACGACCGCACCAGACCCCAGCATCGATCCCGCCTCGGCCAGCGGTTTGAAGTCGAGCGGTACGTCGAGCCCCTCGGGCCCGAGGAAGTTCGACGAAGCGCCACCCGGTTGGATCGCGCCGAACTCGACGCCGTCGGGCAGGCCGCCCGCGTGCTTGATCAGCTCGCGGGCCGTGGTTCCCATCGGCACGCAGTAGACGTCGGGGTTGGCGATGTCGCCGGAGATCGCGAAGAACTTGAGCCCGATGCCGCCGTTGACGCCCTGGTCCTTCCACCAATCGGCCCCGCGCTGAAGGATGATCGGAATTGCGGCGAACGTCTCGACCGAGTTCATCAGCGTCGGCTTTCCCCACAGCCCGTTCGTCCCGGGGAACGGCGGCTTGTTGCGGGGCTCGCCGCGGTGGCCCTCCATGCACTCGATCAGCGCGGACTCCTCGCCGAGGATGTAACCGCCGGGGGAGGTGAACACCTCGATCTCCAGCGTGCGCCCCGAGCCGAGCACGTCGTTGCCGAGGAGCCCGGCGGCGTGGGCGGCGTCAAGCTCGGCGCGGATCTCTGCCTCCTCGAGGTTGTACTCGTGGCGAATGAACACCCACCCCTGCTCGGCGCCGACCACGATCATCGCGGCCAGCATCGCCTCGATCACCAGATGGGGCTGCTCGGCCAGGATCTGGCGATCTTTGAACGTTCCTGGCTCGGACTCGTCCGCATTGCAGATGACGTACTTGGGCTCGGCGGCCTGGCCCGAGACGATCTCCCACTTCGAGCCGGTCGGGAACCCGGCGCCCCCCATCCCCTTCAGTCCCGAGTCCTTGATCGTCTGGATCGCCTCTTCGGGGTCGAGGTCCCCGGCGAGCATCGCCTTCACAGTGGCGTAGCGCTCGCCCGTATCCGCGCCGGCGTACGGATCGTTGGGCCACGATCGCGGCGGCGTCTTCGCGCTCGCCGGCGGCTCGTCACCGTTGAGGGCCAGCTGCACGGCCTCTGGAACCTCGGCGGCCCGGACCGGACGCTCCTCGACGGTCGCGGCCGGGGCGATGTCGCAGCGCCCGATGCATGAAACCTCGCGCACCTCGATCTCGACGCCGTCCCCGTAGCGCTCGTGAATCGCGGCGATCTGCTCGTCGGCGCCGTGCAGCCAGCACGACAGGTCGCGGCAGACCGTGACCTCGACCTTGGGCGGCGCCGCGGTGCGGAAGTGCGGATAGAACGAGATCAGGCCTTCGAGCTCGTACAGCGGCCGGCGCGTCTCGCGCGAGAGCCGGGTCAGCTCCTCGCGGGGAAGCCAGCCGTGCTCGCGCTGGATCGCGTTCAGCGAGGGGATCAGGCTCGGGCCGGGGAACCTGCCGGCGCGTGCCTCTCGGCCGGGTACCCGGCCGTTGGTGACCGCCATCAGTGAGCTCCCGTGGAGCCGTTCCCGTTCACCGCGGGCTCGATGCGCACGGCGCAGAACTTGAACTCGGGGATCTTCCCGTACGGGTCGATCTCGTC
>JAFAYP010000551.1 GCA_019240305.1 Solirubrobacterales bacterium | reverse complement strand
CGAGCGGCCCTTCCCAATCGGTCTGGACAGAGTAGAACCGGATCGTCCTGCCCCGTCGTTGTTTCCACATCGGCGCCACGGTAGAAGTGGCCTCTAACCGTGGGTGGAGATCAGGCCCGCGGTTCTTATCCGTGAGGTCCGCGCCCGAGCTTCTCGGCCAGCGTTCCGCACGCGGCCGTCGCCTGCGCGTACGCCGGCGACTCCATGTTCAGGGTGCTGGGAAACAGAAGGATCGCGCCGTCGTAGTCGGTTATGACGCCGCCGCTGGAGGGGAACGGGTCCAGCGGCACGGATGTCCTGGGATCAGGGAAGTCCGGGACGCCGTGCTGGCGCATGCACCGGGCGATCCGGACTAGCTTCGCGAGCGTCTGTGCCGAGGGGCGCGTGGTCGAGCCGGGGCCCGGAGGGCCGCCTCCCGGCAGCAGACGGTGGCACTTCATCTGCGCCGCCCTGAACGCGGGCGATGAGGGATCGAGTCCGTTCATACTGAAGAGGAGTCCGCGGCCCGGCTGTGGATCGGGAAAGCCGGGCACCCCGCTGGCCCGCATGCACCTCGCGAAAGCCACACCCGGGTTGACGGCGGCCGGCAGAGCCGAGTCGGAGCTGGTCGCGGCCGAACTGGTCGCGGCCGTGCGGGATGGGAGTGAGGTCTGGGTTGATGAGCTGCCCGCGCCGCCACAGCCGGCCATCAGGACCCCGCTGAGGAGCGTTGCCAGCGCGAGCGCCAACACGCGCGGCCGCGGCGGGCGGATCGGCCACTTCGGATCGATGCCGTCTTGCATTCGGTGTCCCTCCTGGTGTCCGCTCGGCGGTGCACAACGGTTCTACGCCTCGACCGGTTTCCGCCCGGTTTCCCCTCTCGCGTGAAACCGCGGTGAAACGTCCCGGCGCTACCTTCAGCTGCGAGGAGCTGGCCATGCGCGTGCTGGTGATCGAGGACGACGAGGAGCTAGCCGAGACCGTCGCCGCCGGCCTGCGCGACGCGCGGATTGCGGTCGATGTCGCGTTCGATGGCGAAGCCGGACTGGCGCGGGCGCTCATCCACGATTACGACGTGATCGTGCTGGACCGCGACCTTCCGGTCGTCCACGGCGATCAGGTGTGCGGGAGGCTCGTCGCCGCCGGAGGGCGCAGCCGGGTACTGATGCTGACCGGCGCATCGGAGATGGAGGACCTCGTCGCCGGGCTCGGGCTGGGCGCCGACGACTATCTCACCAAGCCGTTTGCGTTCGCGGTGCTCCTCGCGCGGATCTCTGCCCTGGCCCGCCGCGCCCAGCCGAGCATCCCTCCCGTGCTGCAGCACGGCGACGTCGTGCTCGACACCGCCAAACGCACTGCGCATCGGGCCGGTAGCCCGCTTGCGCTGCGGCCCAAGGAGTTCGGGGTGCTCGAGCTGCTGCTCGTCGCCCAGGGCCGGGTCGTGTCCGCCGAGGAGCTGCTCGAACGCGTCTGGGATGAGGCCGCCGATCCGTTCACCGCTGCGGTGAAGGTCACGATCAGCCGGCTGCGCGCCAAGCTCGGCGACCCTCCGATAATCGAGACGGTGGCGAAGGCCGGCTACCGAATATGAGGATCGTCAACTGATCAGCTTTCAAGAAGCGCCGATCACCGCTCGGCATTACCTTTGCCGTCACTGGATGAGACCGCCACGACGTCAGGAGATCGATCATGGCTGAGAAGCAAGCAACCAAGAAGGCCACGCGGGGGGCCGCCGCCAAGCGAACCACCGGCAAGGCCACCGGGTTCAGCGCCGAGGAACGCGCCGCGATGCGGGAGCGCGCCCGTGAGCTCAAGGCGTCTGCAAGCAGGGAGGAAGGTGAGCGCGCGGTGCTGGACAAGATCGGCGAGATGTCGGAGCCCGACCGCGCCATGGCCGAGCGGGTTCACGCAATCGTCACGGCCACCGCGCCGCAGCTCGCGCCACGGACCTGGTACGGGATGCCCGCCTATGGCAAGGACGGCGATGTGGTCTGCTTCTTCCAGAACGCCCAGAAGTTCAAGATGCGGTATGCGACCCTTGGCTTCAGTCACCACGCACGCCTCGATGAGGGCCACATGTGGCCGACCCAATACGCGCTCATCGAGCTGACACCGGACGTGGAGACCAGGATCGCGGAGCTCGTGAGACAGGCGGTGAGCTGAACTCGTCACATCGCAGGGCTCCGGCGGGTCTTGCTCGATGAACCAGGCACCCACCGAAGGAGGCTAAGCGATGGCACGAATCGAGGGCGTACCCCAGAGTCAGGCCAGCCCGATGGTCAAGCTCGTCTACCGATTCATGCGCCGGGGCATGAAGAAGATGACCGGGCGTGCGCCGGCGCACGGGAGCGGGATCGAGCCAGTCGAGATCTGGGCCTACCAGCCGAAGATGATGAGCGGCATGGGCAGGTTCCAGCAGGCAGTGAGGAAGGGACGCTCGGTCGACGAGCGACTGAAGTTCCTGGTCGAGCTCAAGGGCGCCCAGATGATCGGGTGCGAGTTCTGCGTCGACCTCGGCTCTCAGATCTGCCGGAACTCCGGGTTCTCCGACGACGAGCTCCTGGCGCTGCCCCGCTACCGGCAGAGCGACCTGTTCACCGAGCGCGAGAAGACCGCGCTCGACTACACAGTGGGCGTGATGCGCACGCCGGTGGAGGTCAGCGAGGAGTTGTTCGCGCGCATGCAGGAGCACTTCACCAACGAGCAGCTGGTCGAACTGACCGCACTGCTGACGATGGTGAACCTGGATCGGCTGAATGCCGCGTTCGGGATCGGGTCGGCCGGCTTCTCGGAGGGCCTGGTCTGCGTCGTGCCCGATCGACCGAACGCCCAGGGGGCGTGCCGAGAGGCATCCGAGCCGCTGTGGGTCCAGCGACACGAGGAGCACGAGGTGGCCTGAGCGCCGCGGGTGACTAACGTGGGCGGTCCATGCCGCATAGCGCCGCAGCATCCGTCCGTCCCATGCTGGCCGAGGACCTCGAGCCGGCGGCCCGTGTCAGCGCGGCTGCGTTCCGACGGGACCTGAACCGCGATCCGGATGGCGCGCGCCGCTGGCGTGAGCGGA
>JAFAYP010000176.1 GCA_019240305.1 Solirubrobacterales bacterium | reverse complement strand
GGCCTCCTCGATGTAGTGGGTCGACATCAGGATCGTCGCCCCGGCGTCGCGGAGCGATACCACGAGCGACCACAGCTCGTGACGGACCTGCGGATCGAGCCCGACGGTGGGCTCGTCCAACAACACGAGCTCGGGCTCGTGGATGAGCGCCCGGGCGATGAGCAGCCGGCGCTGCATCCCGCCCGACAGGGTGACCGCCCGATCCAAAGCCCGCTCCTGGAGGCCGGCGAGCGCCAGGGCGCGCTGCACCGCCTCCGTGCGCTCGGCCGCCGGCACGCGGTAAAGGCGCGCGAACACCGAGAGCACGTCGCGCACGCGCAGGTCCACGTCGAGGTTCGACTCCTGGGGGCACACCCCCATCCGCGCCCGCGCCAGCTTCGACTCCTCCGGCAGCCGGTGGCCGAGGACCTCGATCGTTCCGGCCTCGGCCAGCGCCTGCCCGGTCAGGATCCGCATGGCGGTCGACTTGCCGGCGCCGTTGGGGCCGAGCAGCCCGTAGCAGAGGCCGGCGGGGACCTCCAGGTTCAAGCCGTTGACCGCAACGACCGACCCGAAGCGCTTGACCACGCCGTGCATCGACACCGCCGGACCGCCCGGCGCGACCGGGGCGACATCGAGACGACTAGGCGGGACTTCGAGAGACGACACGTGACCTCCAGGGAACGACGTAGAGCGGCGGAGCCGTCGCGGGGCGACGGCGGAACGTCAGCGCAGCTTCAGGGCCCTGGGATCCATCTAGGCCGGACTTTAGCGAGGAACAGGCCCGAGCTCAACGCAGCGCGGGCCACCACTCCGACAGCCGCTCGAGCGCCGCCGAGACGACCGGCGGGTCGGATGAGGCGGAGCTCTCGGCTGGCCCCTCGGCGCTGACCGGCTCGCGCAGCGCCGCGAGCGTGGCGGCCACCGAGCCCGCCAGCGCGCCGAGGTCATAGCCGCCCTCGAGCACGCACCCGATCGGTACCCCGAGCGTCTCCCCCACCCACCGCATCGAGCGGGTCATCGCGGCGTAGCCCTCCTCGGTCACCGCGCATTCGCCGAGCGGGTCCGCGCGGTGGGCGTCGTATCCCGCCGAGATCAGCACGAGCTGGGGCGCGTATGCGCGGGCCAACGGCACCGCCACGCGATCGACCAGCGAGCAGAACACGCGATCGTCGGAACCGGGGCGGACCGGCAGGTTGACCGTGAACCCCCGGCCGGCGCCCGAGCCGACGTCTTCGGCCGAGCCGGTCCCCGGATACAGCGGCGACTGGTGGATCGATACGAACAGGACCTGATCGGAGTCGTGGAAGATGTCGTTGGTCCCGTTGCCGTGGTGCACGTCCCAGTCGAGGATCATCACCCGCTCAAGGCCGCGGGCGTCGAGGGCGTGGCGCGCCGCCACCGCAACGCTGTTGAACAGGCAGAAGCCCATCGCTCGCGCCCGGGTGGCGTGGTGCCCCGGCGGGCGGTGCGCGCTGAACGCGTACGGGACGATGCCGTCGAGGAGCAGCTCGACCATGCGGACGGCTCCGCCGGCCGCGTGCAGGGCAGCCTCGAACGAATCCGCGCTGACCACGGTGTCCATGTCGAGGAATCCGACGCCGCCCGCGCACGCCTGCTCGATCGACGCGATGTACGCCGCCGGGTGCACCGCCTCCAGCACCGCACGATCGACAGGCGGCGAAGCGATGCGTTCGAAGCCGAGCCAGCCCCGGGCCGACAGCTCACGCTCGATCGCCTCGATGCGGGCAGCGCGCTCGGGGTGCGCCCCCGTGTCGTGGCGCACCGAGGAGGGATGCTCGAGCCACACGGGCGCGGGAGCCATCGGGGTACGGTATCGAGCCACGTGCAGTCTCCGAGCGCATTCCCCCTGATGAGTACGCAGGTCACGGTGGTGGGCGCCGGCGCCGGCGGCCTCTACACGGCCGTGTGCGCGTCGCGCCACGGCGCGCGGGTCACACTGGTGTCGGCCACGCCGCTGGCCGAGTCCTCGAGCTGGTGGGCGCAGGGCGGCCTGGCCGCCGCGGTGTCCGCGCACGACAGCCCCGAGCATCACCTGCGCGACACGATCACCGCCGGCCGCGGGGCGGTGCGCGA
>JAFAYP010000290.1 GCA_019240305.1 Solirubrobacterales bacterium | reverse complement strand
TGCACCCCCCGATAGGTGGCCCCATTGTCAAATCCCGCTCGCGACCCCGAGCGCCGTGGGCACCCTACAGGAGGATTAGGCGGGGTTCAAGCTGGGGGTAGGTCGCGCGTCCGCGGCTAGCCGAGCGAGGTCATGCCCAGGCTCGTGAACGAGTTGGGCGTGACGTCGAGCGCCTTGACCGCGAGGTCGGCGAACAGACCGGCCGGCTCGAGGTCCTCATTGCGATAGGCCCGGCCATCGCGACGATCAAGGATCGAGAGCGCGCCGATCGACCGGCCGGCACGCTGCAGCGGGACGACCAGCATGGTGTAGGGCACGTAGCCGGTGCCGGCGGCGATGCGAGCCGCGAAGCGTGGATCGGTACGGCAGTCGGGCACGGCCTCGGCAACTCCGCCGCTGACCACCTGCCCGGCGATGCCGGCACCGGGCGGGAGGCGGACGCCGACGATCTCGCGCGCGCCGGCGCCCCAGGCCGACTGGTAGACGAGCTCGCCGGTGGTCTCGTCGACCAGGCAAATCGAAGCGGCCGCGGCGCCGAATACGCCGGCCGCCGTGTGCACGACGGCCTCCATGAGACCGCGCGAGGCATCCGGATCGTCGATCGAGACCGCGAGCGAGACGCCGGTCTCGGTGCGCAGCGGAGCGCCCAGCGCCTTGGCGAAGGCGGCCACCGAGGCCACGCGGCGCTCGGGGATCATCTCCAGCCCGGCGGCGATGGTGCGCTCGAGCTCGGGCGGGACGTCGGGGGCGATCGAGGAGAGCTTTGTGGGGTCGGCGTATACGGGGGGACGGCCCGCGATCAGCGTCCACAGGGTGGCGGCCACGCTGAATACGTCGGTGCGCGCCGACACGTTGCCGCCGGCGAACACCTCGGGCGCCATGAACCGAGGCGTCCCGATGCCCACCGTCCCCTGCGCCTCGACCTCGTCGAGCAGACGAGCGATCCCGAAGTCGACGAGCACGACCCCGCTCTCGCTCAGGATCAGGTTCTGCGGCTTGACGTCGCGGTGCACGATCTGCTGGTCGTGCACGTACTGGAGTGCCTCGCACGTCTGGCGTACGTACTCGATGCTCTGCTCGACGGGCAGGCCCGGCTGGCCGCGCTGCTTGAGCAGCACGCCGAGATCGATGCCGCGGACCAGATCCATGACCAGGTACTGGCCACTCGGTGCGGCGAAGTGGTCGACGATGCGGACAACCCGCGGATGCTGGAGGCTTCCGAGCAGCCTGGCCTCGGCCTCGAAGCGCTGGTCGTGATGGGGGTTGGTGCACTGCTTGAGCGCGACTTCGATGTCGCTCTCGACATCGATCGCGCGATACACAGCGCCCATCGCACCCGACGAGATCGGCTCGAGGACTCGGTAGCGCCCCCGCAGTGTCCGGCCCAGTACCTGAGAAGCCGTTCTTGGCTCGTTCATGCGATCGAGCGTCACCACCCCGGCTTGTTCCTGCCCCATCCGTTCTGCCCCCCTTGGCGTGTAGACTCGCCCGCCCCCAAAGGGTACCTAGGCAGGGCAAATCCCGCAAGACATGTCCACCCTGGCCAGGCGGGGGGTTGTGGCGGCCCGCCCGGCCGATCGGGGCGCTGCTCAGTGGACGATCAGGCCAGCGACGAAGCCGGCCGCGAACACGACCAGCGTGAGCGCGGCGAGGAGCGCGACCAGGCGGGGAGGCAGGCCTCGGTCGGTCTCGCGGGACTCGAGGGAGTCGGCCGGCTCGGCGGGCTCGATCGGCCCGATGTCCGGTCGTAGCACCGCGCGGGTGACCTCGCGCCCTGGCGCCGGGGCGGGATCGTCGGAGGTGGCGGCGCCGGTCGCCGGATCCGGCTCGGACACCACGGCGGGAACCTTGGTCGTCTGGACGCGGCGCTCGCGCTCGGCGGTGGCGGCCTCGCGCTGGGGCAGGCCGCTCGCGGTGGCGATGCTCGGCGCGCTCGAGGACAGGGCGCGAGAGGCGGCCTGGATCAGCTCGCCGGCCAGCGACGGCCGCGACCACGGGTCCTTGGCCATCCCCTGGGCGACGACGCCGTCGAGGGCGGGCGGCAGGTCGGGGCGGCGCTCTGAGACGGTTGGCGGCGGGTGCATGACGTGGGCGTGCAGGGTGGCCGCCTCCGAGGGCTTGGGAAACGGGACCTCGCCGGTCAGGCATTCGTAGAGGACCCCGGTCAGCGCGTAGATGTCGCTGGCCGGGGTGGCCGGCTCACCCTGGATCTGCTCGGGGGCCACGTAGTCGATCGTGCCGATGAACTGCCCGGTGCCGGTGAGCCGCGCCTCGTCGGGTGCCTTGATCAGTCCGAAATCGGCCAGGAAGGCGTGGTCGCGTTCGCCGATCAGGATGTTCTGGGGCTTGATGTCGCGATGGATCAACCCGGCGCGATGCGCGGCATCGAGCGCGTGAGCGACCTGGGTCAGGATGCGGACGCTGCGCCGCGGGTCGAGCGAGTCGTCGATGATCAGCTGCTTGAGCGTGGGCCCGGGGATCAGCCGCATGGCCAGGAACAGCCCGTATTCGCTCTGGCCAGCCTCGTACACCGGGACGATGTGATCGTGGTCGAGCCCAGCCTGTACCTGGCCCTCACGCTCGAAGCGAGCCCGGAAGCCCGGATCGTCGCCCAGATTCGCCGCCAGCAGCTTGAGCGCGACCACCCGATTGAGCGAGAGCTGAGTGGCCTGGTAGACCGCGCCCATGCCCCCTTCCCCGAGCATGCCGTCGACGCGATACCCGGAAACGATCGTGCCCTCCGCTAGCAAAGCAGGCGGATTCTAACCTCGGGAGGCGCGGCAACCGACTGTCCGTTAGGTGGTTGCTTACCAACCGGGGAAGGAGGGTCGCGCCGGGGAAGCGATTGCTTTCTTTGACGCACCCGATCCCATATGCTCAGCGAGCGATGGGCGTGAGCGACCCCCGAATCGGCAGCCAGATCGGCGAATACAACGTGGATGCCGTGCTCGGGGAAGGGGGCATGGGCAAGGTGTACACGGCCACCGGACCTGACGGTGGCCGCGTGGCGCTCAAGCTGGTCAAGGACGATTACGCCCGGGACGAGACGTTCCGCCGCCGCTTCTACCGCGAGGCCCGGATCGCCCAGACCGTCCAGCATCCC
>JAFAYP010000158.1 GCA_019240305.1 Solirubrobacterales bacterium | reverse complement strand
CCGGGACGGTGACCGGCTGGCCGTCGATGGTCAGCGACACCTTCTTGGTAATCGCCGGGGGTATCGTCGTCGTCGCCACTTGAGACCTCCACTATCCCACTTTTGCACCGATTTGTTCGGAGCCCATCAGTCCGTGTAGTGACAGCTTGCCAACCGTCTCGGGGTCGGGTACCCCCGCCTCGTCGAGCCCGCGTTCGCGGTAGTACGCGCTGATCATCGCTTCGAGGCGGGTCGCGGTCAACGTGGCCGTACGGCCCGATTCGAGCTTCAGCGATTCGGAGAGGAACCGATCGGGGAGCCAGTCCTCCTCGCGCGTCCACCCCTCGCGCAGGTTGAACAGCCGTTTGGCGAGCACAATCCGGCGCGCCGTGGTGGCGAGCTCGTCCGCGTCGACGTCCCAGCCGGTGACCAGCTTTAGCAGCCGGGCCCACTCCGCAAGGGGGTCCCGCCCGCCCTCGGCGAATACGCCGCGCAGGAACTTGCACAGGATCAGCGAGTCCATGACCGCTGCCCGGTTCTCGGTCTCGATCGCGCCGGCGACGTGAGCCTCTCCACCCATCAGGCGATCGTGGGCGCCGGACAGATCGGCCTCGTAGGCGCCCGAGCGATTGTGATCGGCCCCACGCGCGTTGACCGCCAGCCCAAGCGCCATCGCCTGGAGCGTGCGCGGCTCGTAGCCGGGGAGCTCTAGGCCCTTCACGTGGGGGGCAAATGCCTCCGACCCCCGGCCGACTTCCTGCGAGGCGGCCCGTGTACCGAGCGCCAGCAACCTTCCGAGGCCCTCACGCGCCCCGATCTGCTCGATCGCGCGAAGCAGCGCTTCGGGATTCCCGAACCGGAGCCAGGGCGCATCGATCAGGCCCTTCTCCACGCACTCCATGGCCCAGGCGATCGTCCCCCCGGTCGAGATCGTGTCCAGGCCGAGCTCATCGCAGCGCGAGCTGGCCGCGATCACCGCGTCGGCGTCGCTCACCCCGCACAGCGGCCCGAGCGCGAACACGTTCTCGTACTCCATCCTCGCCTGCGTGCCGCCCGGCCCTCTGTAGATGTGCTCGCACCCGATCGAGCACGACGCGCACGAGTTGCGCGCGAGGTGGCGTAGATCGGCAATCTCCTCCGCCCCGAGCGCCGGCGCCCCCTCGAACCTGGCCGCGGAGAAGTTGCGCGTCGGCAGCGTCGAGATCGCGTTGAACGCGAGCAGGTTCGCCATCGTCCCGAGCTCGCGGTACTTCGCCGTCGCGGCGCCGAACGACCGTTTGCGCAGCTCCCGGGCGGCGGCGAGCACACCGGCGGGATCGGCCGACCCCACCTTGGTCCCGGCACGCACGAGGATCGCCTTGCACCACTTGGATCCCATCACCGCGCCGAGCCCTCCCCGGCCGGCGTGGCGCCCGTCGTGCGAGATCGTCGCATAGCGCACCCCGCGCTCTCCGGCCGGGCCGATCGCCGCGACCCGCCACGCCGGACCGTGACGATCCCGCAGCCTGGCCTCCGCCTGAGCGGCCGGCAATCCCCACAGGTCCGGCGCGGGCTCTGTGCGCACGGAGTCGCGATCGATCACCACAACCGACGGCTCCCGGCACGCTCCCCGGAGCACTATCGCGTCGTGGCCGGTGAGCTTGCCGGCGATCGCGAAGTGGCTCGACGCGAGCGCGTCGGTCAGCCGGCCGGTCAGCGGTGACTTGGCCACGACCGCGAACTTCGCGCTGGTGGTGAGCGGCGTCCCGACCATCGGCGAGAACACGAACATCAGTGGCGCCCGAGGGTCGACCGGATCGATTCGAGCCGGGCAATAGGAGTGCATCAACCACGCGCCGAGGCCGACGCCCCCGACATAGGAGCGCAGCACCGACTCTTCGATCGACTCCGACCTGCTCGAGCCCGCGCTCAGGTCCACGAGCAGCGCCTTCCCGAAATACCCGCCGGGTGGCATGCCAAGGATGCTAGCTCCCTACCCTCCCGCGTCCGCGACCATGAACGCGACCGTGTCGCCGCTGACGAGCGGCAGCTCCGGATCGCGCGTGATCTTGTCGCCGTTGAGCGCGGCCACTACATGCTCATCCAGTGCGACGTGAACGCCCGCCGCCGCCGCGCCGAGCGACCAGGCGGGCACTATCTGGCGACGCGTCCCGGAGCGGGTGGCCAGCGGTCCAAACATCTCGACGGGGATCTCCGGCGCGGGCAGGGCATGCGCGCGCTCGTAGTCCGCCCGCTCGTTGAGGTTGCTGACCGAGGCGAGCGCCGGGTCGAGCCGGGCGAGCGCGACGTCCTCGAGCAGGTCGTCTTCGCTCATGTGGAGCACCCGGGAGCGTTCGAACAGGAACGCCGGGCGCATCCGATCGGCCGCAATCAGCTCTTCGACGGTCGAAAGCAGGTCGATCCGGTACGCGGCCGACAGCGGCTGGCGGAAACCCCCAATCTCGGGAAGCACGACATCGACCGTGTCCTCGAGCGCGCCGACCACGCGCCGCACGAACACTGGGTGCAGGAGCGGCACATCGGTCGAGGAGACATACGCCACGTCGACTCGGTCGCCGATCGCGGCCAGCCCCGCCGCAAGTCCCTGGAGCGGCCCACGCCCTTCTCGCTCATCGGCCACAACCTCGACCTCGCCATCGAGCGCCGGCAACGCCTGCCCGGCTGCCGACACCACGACCACCGGGCCATCGACCGACCTCGCCACGATCCCGGTGACCCGCCGCAGCAGGGTCGAGCCGTGCCACTCGAGGGCCGCCTTGGGCGAGCCCATCCGCGAGGATTTCCCACCCGCCAGCACGATCGCGCCCGCCTGCGCCATAGGCCGCGATGGTAGACCCGAGGACGTTCGATCACGGGCTCATCGTCGTGTTCAGCGTCGCCACCGGCCTCCACGGCCTGCTCTCAGAGACGCAGATTCGCGAGCCGCCGCGCCGCCTCGGCGATCACCTCGGGGCGCTTGCAGAACGCGAAGCGCACCAGCCCCGCCGCGGCCTCCTTGTCGTCGTAGAACACGCTGGTCGGGATCGCCACCACGCCGCAGCGCTCGGGTAGCGCGGCGCAGAACTGCACCGCGTCCTGTCGCACGTCCGCGTTGACGAAGTACGTGCCGGCCGGAACCAGCGGCTCGAGGCCGGCCGCCTCCAGACCGGCGCACAGCTGATCGCGCTTGCCCCGCAACTCGTCGGCCACCGCGCGCAGATCCGTCGCCGGGAGGCGCAGGGCGGCGGCTGAGGCGTGCTGCAGCGGGGTCCCGCCGGCAAACGTCAGGTACTGCTTGACCATCCGCGCGGCCGCGACGAGCTCGGCCGGGCCCGAGCACCACCCGATCTTCCAGCCGGTGAACGAGAACGACTTGCCGACGCTCGAAATCGTGAGCGTCCGCTCGCTCATGCCCGGCAGCGTGGCCATCGGGATGTGCTCTCCGTCGTAGACCAGGTGCTCGTACACCTCGTCGGTGACGCAGATCAGATCATGCTCGCGGCAGGCCGCGGCGAGCAGTTCGAGCTCCTCGCCCGTGAGCACCCGCCCCGTCGGGTTGTGGGGCGAGTTCAGCAACAGCACCCGCGCGCGGGGTCCAAGCGCGGCCGCGAGGTCCTCCGGGCGCACCTCGAACCCGGGCGGGCGCAGGGTGACCGGGCGGCGCTGCGCCCCGGCGAACGCGATGCAGGCCGCATAGGAGTCGTAGTAGGGCTCGAGCACGACGACCTCGTCGCCGGGATCGCACAGCCCGAGCAGCGCGGAGGCGATCCCCTCCGTGGCGCCGAAGGTGATCAGGACGTCCTCGGGCTCCAGGCCGTACCAGCTGCGCTGGTGCTCGAGGACAGCCTCGCGCAGCGCCGGCACGCCCGGCAGCGGCGCGTACTGGTTCTCTCCGGAGCGCAGCGCACCCACGGCCGCTTCGATCACCGCGGCCGGCCCGTCGGTGTCGGGAAAGCCCTGGCCGAGGTTGATCGCGCCGGTCCGCGCGGCCAGCGCGGTCATCTCGGTGAAGATCGTCGTACCCAGCCCGGCTAGACGCTTGGCCGGCGTCACGCGGGATCCGCCGCGCCCCAGATTCCGGGGCCCCGGCGGTGCTCGTAGATCAACGAGGTCTCGGCGTGGGAGACCGACGGATGGGTGGCCAGGTGGTCGACCACGAACTCCCGCAGGTCCTGGGCGTCGGCCGCCGCCACCCAGACCAGGTAGTCGGTCACCCCGGTCAGGTGGAACACCATCAGCACGCCGGGGAGCCGGCGGACGGCGCTCGTGAAGTCATCGATCTGGTCGCGGGCGTGCACGGCCAGCCGCACGGCGATCAGGGCCTGCAGGGGCCGCCCGAGGGCGGCCAGGTCGACCTCGGCGTGGAACCCCCGGATCACTCCGCGTTCGCGTAGCGAGCGCAGCCGGGCCAGCGCGGTCGACGGCGCGATCCCGACCCGCTGGGCCAGCCGCTGGTTAGTGATCCGGGCATCCCGGGCCAGCAGCTCGAGCATGGCGTGATCCGTGGCGTCGACACCGGCCTGTGGATCATTCGGGGCAGAGCGCGGCATGGCGTCGATCACCGCAGGATATCCGATACTGGCGCAAAATTCCGCAGGATATTCGGCTCCTTGTCAATTCTTCGCAGGATCATCAGACTGATGGTGTGTCCGTCACCGACGCCACCACCACGCCGATTGTCCACGACTCGATTCTCGACACGATCGGCGGGACACCGCTCGTGCGCCTGTCTCGGATTGGCGCCGGGCTGCGCCCGCGGCTGGTGGCCAAGCTCGAGTCGTTCAACCCGGGCGGCTCGATCAAGGACAGGGTTGCCGTCGCCCTGATCCAGGCCGCCGAGCGCGACGGCCACCTGACGCCCGGAGGGACGATCGTCGAGCCGACCTCGGGCAACACCGGCACCGGCCTGGCGATTGCCGCTCGCCTGAAGGGCTACCGGGTGATCGCGGTGATGCCGGACAAGATGTCGCGGGAGAAGATCGACCTCCTGCGCGCATACGGGGCGGACGTCGTGTTGGCGCCCACCGACGTCCCCCCCGAATCGTCCCAGTCCTACTATCGGGTGGCCGACCGCCTGACCGCCGAGATTCCCGGCGCGTTCCAGCCCAACCAGTACGTCAACCCGGCCAACCCGCAGGCTCACTACGAAACCACCGGGCCGGAGATCTGGGAGCAGACCGCCGGCCAGATCACCCATCTGGTGGCCGGAGTCGGCACGGGCGGCACGATCAGCGGCACCGCGCACTACCTGCGCGAGCGCAACCCCGACCTGGTCGTGATCGGGGCCGATCCCGAGGGATCGATTTATTCGGGCGGAGAGGAAAATGTCCGTCCGTACCTCGTGGAGGGTGTGGGCGAGGATTTCTGGCCTCGGACGTTCGATCGCGCGACGGTCGACCGCTGGGTGACCGTCTCAGATCAGGATGCCTTCCTGACGACGCGCCGGCTGGCCCAGCTCGAGGGGATCCTGGCCGGCGGCTCGGGTGGCCTCGCGCTCCATGCAGCGCTCGGGCTCGCCGGCGAAACCGACGATCCACGGGCGCTGATCGTGGTCATCCTGCCCGACGGCGGGCGCTCCTACCTGTCCAAGATCTACTCCGACGCCTGGATGCGCCAGTACGGGTTCCTCGATCGCAACACCCAGCTGCGGGTCGGGGACGTGCTGGCCCGCAAACGCGAGGCGGGCGAGATCCCGCCCCTGGTCGCGGTCCAGACTCACTTCCGGGTGCGCGACGCGGTGGCGCTCCTGCACGAGCACCGCGTATCCCAGCTGCCGGTGTCGAGCGCCCACGATCCGGCCACGATCGTCGGGGCGATTGGCGAGCGCGGCCTGCTCAGGCGGGCCGCCGAAGATCCGCGGGTGCTGGACTGCGAGATCGTCGAGGTCATGGAGCCCCCGTTCGCCGCCGTCTCGATCGACGATCCCGTGCGCGAGGCGGTCGAACTGCTGGTCGGGGATCAGCAGGCGCTGCTGGTCACCCGCGACGGCCGGGCCGAGGGAATCGTCACCCGGACCGACCTGCTCGAAGCGCTCGCCTCGTGAGCGACCGCCAACCGGATGCGCGGCGCGACGCGTTCGCGACCCGCGCGGTCCACGCCGGCCTGACCCCCGACCCGACATACGGCTCGGTCATCCCCGCCGTCCATCTGACCTCCACCTACGCCCAGCCCCAGCCGGGTGAGTTCGTCGGCGAGTACGACTACGCCCGCACCGCCAACCCGACCCGCAGCGCGCTGGAGACGGCGCTGGGCGATCTGGAGGACGGACTCGCGGTGACCTTCGCCTCCGGGCTGGCCGCCGAGCACGCGCTGATCACCGCGACGTGCAAGAGCGGCGACCACATCGTGCTGCCCGCCGATCTTTACGGCGGCACCTACCGGCTGATCGACAAGGTGATGAGCGGCTGGGGGCTGTCCTACGACCTGGTCGACCAGACCGACCTCGACGCGCTCGCCCGGGCGATCCGCCCGGACACCCGGCTCGTGTGGGTCGAGTCGCCGACCAACCCCAAGCTCGACGTAATCGACATCCCAGCCGTCCTCGCCGCGCGGCGGGACGCCCTGGTTGTGGTCGACAACACGTTCGCCACCCCGGCCAACCAGCGCCCGCTCGAGCTCGGCGCCGACTTCGTCGTGCACTCCACGACCAAGTACCTGGGTGGACATTCCGACGTGGTGGGCGGCGCGGTGATCGCCGCTGACCGCGAGTGGCACGAGCGCCTGCGCTTCGTTCAGAACGCGGCCGGTGCCGTGCCCGGGCCGCTCGACTGCTTCCTCGTGCACCGCGGCCTGCGCACACTTCACCTGCGCATGCAGGCGCACGCCCGCAGCGCCGCGGCGGTCGTCGAGCGGCTGCGCGCCGAGGCGCAGGTGAGCGACGTCCGCTGGCCCGGTTTCAGCGGCATGGTCAGCTTCCGCCATCCGGGCGCAACGGAGATCGCGTCGCGGACCCGTCTGTTCACGCTCGCCGAATCGCTCGGCGGCGTCGAATCACTGATCGAGGTCCCGCAGGCGATGACGCACCAATCGGTCGAGGGGTCGGCCGCCGCCGTGCCGCGCGACCTGGTCCGGCTCAGCTGCGGCGTGGAGGACCCGGCCGATCTGGTCGAGGACCTGCGCCAAGCCCTGGGTTAGCGCTAGGCGCTATCGCTCGCGGGGCGCCAGATTCCCGATCCCGCGCCGGCGCTGCGTCCCCCAGCCCTGCTTGCGCCGGGCGAGGTCGACCAGCGCGACCACGCGCCACGTGTCGTTGAGCTGGCGATAGCCGAAGTTCTCGAGCACGCTGTAGAGGACCATCGCCACCACATCCCGGGTGCGCGGATGGCGACGGAAGTTGAACTCCTCCAGGGCAAGCGCGGCGATCGACAGGACGATCCCGACCAGGAAGGCCAGCAGCAGGAAGCCGACGAACGACCTGAGCGATAGATCGCCGACGGCAAACGCCACCACCGTGAGCGCCGCACCGAACGTTTCGACGACCGGACCGAGGAACTCGAACAGCACGAAGTACGGCAGCGCCACCAGTCCGAACGCTCCGTAGCGCGGATTGCCCACCGCGCGGCGGTGGCGCCATAGCGTCTGGCCGAGCCCACGGTGCCAGCGCCGCCGCTGGCGCGAGAGGCTGGCGATGTCCTCGGGCACCTCGGTCCAGCACACCGGGTCGGCCACGAACTCGATCCGGTAGGGCAGACCGCGGGCGCGGAAGTGTCGATGCAGGCGAACCACCAGCTCCATGTCCTCGCCCACCGTGTCGGTGGCGAAGCCGCCCACCTCCTCCACCGCCTCTCGCTGGAACAGCCCGAATGCGCCCGAGATGATCAGCAGCGCGTTCATCCGCGTCCACCCGACGCGGCCGATCAGGAATGCGCGGAAGTACTCGAGCACCTGGAGCACCGCGAGCGGGTTCGACGGCAGGCGCACGCTGGTGACCCGACCGTGGTCGATCGTCGACCCGTTGGCGATCCGCACGATCCCGCCGGTGGCGACCACGTGCACCGGGTCGTCGAGGATCGGCTCGGCCACCCGCAGCAGGGCGTCGGTCTCGATCAGCGCGTCGGCGTCGAGCGCGCACACGTAGGGATGCTGCGCGGCGGCCACGCCGGCATTCAGCGCGTCGGCCTTGCCGCCGTTTGCCTTGTCGAGCACCCACAGGTTGGGGTTGCGGCGCGACACGAAGCTCGAGGCGACGGGCTGGGTGGTGATCGACGGGCGAATCGCCCGATGCGCCCCGACCAGCTCGAACGCGTCGGTCAGGCGCGCCACGGTGTCGTCGGTCGAACCGTCGTTGACCACCACCACCTCGTATCGCGGATAGCGCAACGCGAGTAGCGAGTGCACGCTCTGGACGATGCCGGCCGCCTCGTTGAAGGCGGGCAGGATCACCGTGATCCCGGGGGTGAACGGCGAGTCGAACGCTTCCTCGGCGGCGCTGTAGGCACGACCGCGCAGATGGCGGCCGAGCGAGCGCCAGGCGATCGCCGTGAACACCAGGTACAGCCCGTTCAGGATCGCGAAGTAGGAGATCGTGATGACCCCGACCACCGTGAGCAGCTCGTTGAGCACGTTCATCGGATGCCCGCCAGGTCAACCGCCTCGCGCAGGTGCTCGGAGTCACTGGCCCGCGCGCGGGCCGCGCTCGCCTGGCGGTCGATCTTCGCGGCGGCCCGGGCGGATTCCCGCGCCACATCGAAGACCGGGTCGCCCTCGGCGTGCTGGGTCAGCGCGTCGAGCGCAATCGGGTCGCGCAGGTACCCGAGCGAGATGGCCGCGGCGGCCCGAACGGCGGGGATCCGGTCCTCGAGCGCGGCGAGCAGCGACGGGAGGTTGCGCTCGCCGCCCACGCGACCGAGCGCGCGGGCGGCCTGCGTTCGCACGAGCGAGGAGCTGTCGCGCATTCGTGACTCGGCCTCGCCGGCATCCGAGGGCCCGCCCAGCAGGCCGATCAGCTGGAGCGCGGCCGCCCGCTCACGATCGCTCGGGCTGCTCAGCAGCGAGCGCAGCTCGGGCAGCGCAGGCGGGCCGAGCTGAAGGAGCGCCCAGCGAACCAGTCCCTCGGGCGCCCTGCCCTCGGCGCCGGCCGCCACGAGCGCGGCTCCGGCCTCTGGAGCCCGCAGCCGACCCAGGCTGCGAACGGCCGCGATCCGCACGTAGCGGTCCTTGTCCCGGAGGGCTTCGACCAGCGCCGGCGCGGCGTCGACGCTTCCGATGTCGCCAAGCCGGAAGGCCGCGGTCGCCCGCCGCCAGGGCTGCCGTGCTCTGGCCATCACGGTAACCTCGCGCCCGATCAGCCCCTCGCGTGCGAAGTAGGCGACGATGTGGTCGTGGGTGGGGCCGCGAACCGTACGGGCATAGCGCCCGAGCAGGTCGGCCAGCGTCTCCTTCTCCTCCACGCTCAGCTCGGCCGGCGGCTCGACCCCCCCGTGCAGCAGCTCGAGCGCCGCCTGCTTGAGCCGGTCCTCGACCTGCCGCCGGTGGCGGGCCCGCCGGGCGAGCTCCCAGCGCCGCGTCACCAGCACGGCGAGCATCGCAATGCTGCACGCGCTCAGCGCGAGGGCGGCTATCACGAGAACGCTCACGACGCCTCGCCTCTCGACCCGGAGCTAGCGGCGTCCGAGCACGGCCCGGACCCGCGCCACCAGCTCATCGGGGTTGAACGGCTTCTTGAGGTAATCGTCGGCTCCGACCTCGAAGCCGCGATCGACGTCGGTCTCCTGGCTGCGCGCGGTGAGCAGGATCACCGGAATCGATCGCAGCGCCTCCTCCGCCCGCACCCGGCGCGTGAGCTCGTAGCCATCGAGCTTGGGCATCATCACATCGAGCACCATCAGATCCGGCGTGCGCTCCGCGGCCAGCTCGAGCGCCTCCAGGCCGTCGCCGGCGCCGATCACGTTGTAGCCGGAGCGGGTCAGCCGATAGGTGACCAGCTCGCGCACGTCCTCCTCGTCGTCGGCCACGAGGATCGTCGGCGTCTTGTCGGCGTCGGTCACGAGTAGACCTCCTCCCGGGTGCTCAACGGCAACTCGACGACGAACACTGCACCGGGGCCGTCCTCGTCGGCGATCTCGATCGTCCCCTCGTGGCTCTCGGCGATCGCCTTGCTGATGGCCAGGCCGAGTCCGGTCCCGGTGATTCCGCGATCGGTCGCGCTCGACGCGCGATAGAAGCGCTCGAACAGATGCTCGCGCTCGGTCCGTGGGATCCCGATGCCGGTGTCGCGGACGGTAATTCGGCACGAGCCGCTGCGCCGCGCAACCCGCACGTCGACCACGCCGTCCTCAGGCGTGAACTTGATCGCGTTGGCCACCAGGTTGCTCAGGAGCTGGCCGAGCCTCTGGCGGTCGCCGTGGACCACCACCGGCTCGTCCGCATGAACCTCGAGCGCGATCCGCTTGGACTGCGCAGAGGTGACCACCAGCTCGGCGGTCTCACGGGCCAGCTCGGCCACGTCGACGTCGTCCAGCTCGAGCCTGAGCTTGCCCGCCTCGACCTGTCCGGCCACCAGCAGGTCCCCGACCAGACGCATCAGCCGGTCGCTGTTGCGCTTGACGATGGTGAGAAAGCGCCGCTGCTCGTCGGTCAAAGGACCCGGTTCCTCGCCCAGCAGCACGTGCACCCACCCGTCGATCGCGGTCAACGGTGTGCGCAGCTCGTGCGAGACGTTGGCCACGATCTGATCCTTCACGCGCTGGGTCTCCTCCTCGGCGCTCTGGCGCTCGACGAACTGGGCGATCTGGCTGCCGATCACCCGCAGGGTGTCGAGCAGCCCCTCGTCGGGCTGTGAGCGGCTCGAGAAGAACTCCGCCACCGCGATCAGCTCCCCACTGCGCGCGCGCACCGGGACGCCGAAGGCGCAGTCCAGTCGTGGGTCGGGCTGGTGGGCCTCGCGCGGTGGGTCGCGCTCAAGATCGGTGCAGATGACCGGATCAGAGCGAGCCGCGGCCACCCCGGCCAGGCTGCCCGAGATCGTGAGCTCCTCGCCGCCGAGACGAGCGATGAGGTCCTCGCAGCCGGGCGCGGCGTAGCTGGCGACCGAGCGCAGGGTCCCCTCGTCCCCGCCGGGCTCCCAGGCCAGCCCGACCTCGAAGCCGAGCCCTTGGCACACGGCGGCCAGCATCCGGGGACGAGCCT
>JAFAYP010000064.1 GCA_019240305.1 Solirubrobacterales bacterium | reverse complement strand
GGTGGCCGGACACGGCTCGAGCGATCCGGCCCGCAGCCTCGCGGCGAGCGCCAGCGCACGTTCGCGCGCGCCCTTAAGCAGCTCCTGGAGCTCTTCGGGGTCGCGGCCGTCGTTGCCGACCAGGCGCTCGCCGGGCGCCTCGCCGCGCACGAACACCCCGCGCGCCCGCAGGTCCCCGCCACCCAGCGGCTGGTAGAAGCCGGCCACCGGCTCAAGCCCGAGCAGCTCACGCACCGCGATCATGTACAGCGCCACCTGGAGCTGGCGATCGGTCTCCCACCGAGTGCCCTGGTGCTCGGCGCGCGCCGAGCCGCTCTTGTAGTCGCGCACGATCGCGCGGCCGTCCTCGTCGGCGTCGACCCGGTCGATGATCCCGCGCAGGCGGACGTCCTCGTCCAGTTCGAGCGCGGGAAGCGAGGCTTCGCTGTCGAACCCGAAGCGGAGCTCGACGCCGCGCAGCGGCCAGGCGCACCCGTCGCGTGCCTCGTAGGCGAGATAGCGCCGCAGGTCGGCGGCCACCGCCCGGGTCCAGCCCTCGCGCACCGCCTCGCCCCGGCCGGCGGCGATGCCGTGTGTCTGCTCACCGAGCGCTGCGTCCAGGAGCTCGAGCGCCCGCGGCAGCGAGTCCGGCGTGACCAGCGCGTCCAGGCGCCGGAGCACCTGCTCGAGCACCGCGTGCATGTAGCTGCCGCGCGCCAGGGCGTCGGGATCGGGCTCGAGCGGGGCGGGCTGGAGCTCGCGCTCGACCAGCCACTTGACCGGGCAGTTGGCGTACGTCTCGAGCGCGCCGGCCGAGAGGATCTGGCTGTGTCGCACGTGGGCCAGGGCGGCCGCCCCCAGCGAGCCGATCGGCGAGGGGACCTCCCCGGATGCCGGCGCCCTCGCCGCCGCCCGGCTGCGCGCCCGCTCGCGTTCGGTGGGGGCGCTGTCCGCGGGCCACACGACATCGGCGAGCATGCGCCGGCGGCGCCGATCCTTCCAGTCCTCGATCAGCAGGTCGGCGACGTCGTCCAGGAACGGCGAAGGCAGCGCCAGGTTGCCGTCCTCGTCGGAGCTCCGGTAGCTGAGGATCACCCGTTCGGTGGCGCGCGAGACGCTCGTGTAGAACAGGTAGCGCTCACGGGCCAGCGCGTCCTCGCGCGGGCGCAGGCGCAGCCCGGCCTCGGCGGCCAGCTCGCGCCGCAGCTCGTCGGACAGGAACGGCTCGGGCGCGGCGGCCATCGGGAACTCGCTCTCCTGAAGGCCGCACACCAGCACGGCGCGGAAGCGCCGGGCCCGGATCGACAGCGGATCGGCCACGAGCACGGCGTCCGGCGAGGCGAGCGATGCCCCGGGCAGCTCGAGGCGTTCGAGCAGCTCGATCAGCTCCTCGCCGGCCGGTGGCGGTTGGGTGGGGCCGAGCTCCGCGAGTTCGGCCAGCGCGCGCTCGAGCGCAGCCACCGCGCGGGCGTCGAGCTCCTCGGCTTCGTCGAACACCGGCGCCCGGCCCCGGTGCGGCGCGGCCAGCAGCCGGCGGCCGTGGCGAGCCAGCTCCTCGCCGGGCGCCGCGGTCGCCCGCAACAGGTCGATCTCGGCCAGCTCGATTCCGTGCCGCGTCTGCGCCCGGGATCGCACCTGCGCGGCCGTGCGCAGTCCCTGCCGGCGCACGTCGGCCTCGAGCCGGTCGATGGCATCGGGTGCGCCCAACCGGCCCGGCGTGCGCAGGTACTCGAGCAGGTCCTCGGCGCTCGCTCGCCCCGGCGCGAGCAGTGCGCAGCGGGCGAGCGCGAGCAGCCCGCGCCCGAGCGCGCTGGCCGCCAGGGCGAGCCGACGCTCGCGCGCGACCTGGATCCCGTAGCGGCCGAACACCCGCTCGGCCAGCGCACCGCTTCGCTCCGGAGAGCGGTAGAGGACCGCGATCTCCTCGCCCCGAACGCCGCCGCGCAGCAGCTCGAGCACCTCGGCGGCCACCAGCTCGGCCTCGGCCAGCTCGCCTCCGGCCTCGAGCAGGCGGATGGCGGGGCCGGGATCGACTCGCTCGGGCGCCGGGTCCGGTTCGAACAGCGCTCGCTCGAGCTGGTGCAGCGCGACCCGCGACTCCGGCGCATAGTGCTCGCCGAGCGCCGGCAGCTCGCGCACGCGCTGGGCCAGCGGCCGGAGCTCCTCGGCCGCCTCGGCGCGGGCCGACAGCGCGGCGCGCCCCGGCTCGTAGGTGAGCGACACCGTGACCTCGGTGCCGACCACCCGGGCCAGCGTTTCGATCGCATCGCGCTCGAGTGGGTGCAGGTCATCGAAGCCGTAGAAGAACACCGGCTCGGGTCCCCACCGGCCCGCCGCGGCCCGCAGCGCATCGAGTGCCCGCCAGGCGTACAGCTCGCCGTCCACCCGTCCGAGCTCTTCCAGCCGCGCCGCGTAGGCCGTGTAGATCGTGGCCACATCGCGGGCGTAAGCCGTCCGGCGGGGGTCCTGGAGGGCCCAGGTCTCCATCGCGGCCGCAAATCGCTGGGGGGTGACCAGTGAACGCTGCAACTCCGCTATGAGCTCACCGGCCGCGGCCGGGAACCCTTTCGTGCCGGCCGCCTCGCCGAGCGCACTGAACCGGGCGCCTTTCACGACCTGCTCGAGCACCCGCTCGCGCTGCAACCGCGTCAGGCGCCGTCCGGCGTAGCCCGCCCGGCCCGCGATCTCGTGCATGAGCCCGCTGAACGTCAGCACCGAGCCGAGCACGGCGCCCTGGTCGGCCAGCTCGCGCGTGTAGTGGCCGGCGTCGGCCGACGTCGGCACGACGAGGATCGCCCCCCGGGTCGCTGCGGCCGCAAACGCCCCGAGTACCTCCCCGGCCTTTGCGGAGTTCGCGGGTCCCAGTACGAGCGTGAGCGGCACGCGACCTATAGTGCCGCGCGCCCAGGACGGGGGAGAAAACCCCGTCGCTGGCGGCTCTTAAGGGGTGTGGCCCCCGAACCGTCCGACAAAAGCCGCGTATATCGCGGCAAATCGCAGTCGCATCACTGGGATATCGCCGCGCTCGCCGATCGACAGCACAGAGTTGTGGCGGTCAGGCAGATGACCGCCCTCGGGCTGGGGCGCGATGCCATTCAGCACCGCGCCTCGATCGGCCAGCTGCACCGCATCCATCACGGGGTCTACGCGGTCGGCCACCGGAAGCTCACGCCCCAGGGGCACCGGATGGCGGCCGTCCTCGCCTACGGCCCCGATGCGGTGCTCAGCCACCGATCTGCGGCTGCCCACTGGGGCATCGGCCAGCCGAGCTGGAAGATCGAGGTGACGACGCCGACCTCCCGGCGCAGCCGCAAGGGCACCCGGGCCCATCAGGGGGTCCTGCACCCCGAGGACATCGACGTCCACGACGGCATTCCGGTTACCAGCGCCGCGCGCACGATCCTCGACCTCGCCGCACAGCTCAAGCATGGCTCGCTGACCAACCTCGTCGAGGCGGCCGATCGCGCGGATTTGCTTGACCTCCGGGCGCTCGAGCGGGCGATCGCACGGAGGCCTGGCGCCACGGGCAGAGCGCTTCTGAAGGCCGTCCTCGGAACCTACCGCGGGACCGCCGATACGCGCTCCAAGCTCGAACGGGACTTCCGGGCCCTGATCCTGAAGGCCGGCCTCCCGGAGCCGCAGTACAACGTGGTCCTGGGCGGCCTCACCGTCGATGTCTACTGGCCGCAGTGGAGGCTGGTCGTGGAGCTCGACGGGGAGCCGTATCACGGCAATCCGCGCGCGTTCGAGACCGACCGCGTCCGCGACGCGACGCTTCAGAGGCTGGGCCTCCGCGTCCTGCGGGTCACCGGCGAGCGGCTGCGGCACGCGCCGGCGGCCGTTCTCGACGACATCCTCGCCCTCAGCCGCTTGTGAGCCCGGCGGTCGATCAGGCGGCTTCGGGCTGCGCGGCCGCCTCGGCCGGCGCCTCGGTTTCCTCGGCCTCCGGGGGCTTGGCGCCCTCGCGCGCCCAAGGCTCGTCGAACTCGACGCGCCACTTGCCGTCCTCGGTCTGCTGGAGCGCCAGCCGAGCCCGGAAGCTCTTGCCCGAGCGGCCCTTGAAGCCGGTGACCGCCTTCTCGGTCCGGCCGGTCTTGATCAGTTCACGCGCAACCGACACGGGCAGGTTCTTGCCGGCCTTGGACTTCCAGATCACGAAGCCGCAACCCGGGTCCTCGCGCGACCAACACGAGTAGCCCTTGCGGTTCTCGACGATGTCGTGCCCGCAGACGGGGCACGGCCCAAGGTTCGCTCGGGGGATCCGCACGTCCTTGAGGTTGCGGTCGAGCTCGCCCACAGTGTCGGAGGTGAACTTGACGATGTCGCCCATGAACGCCTCGCGGGAATCCGCGCCGGTCTCGATCCGGGCCAGGCGGTGTTCCCACTCACCGGTCAGGCCGGGTGAGGTCAGGGCGTGCTCTCCGAGCAGGCGGATCACGTTCAGGCCCTTTTCGGTGACGACCAGCGCACGGCCGTCGCGCTCCACGTAGCCGACCTGGATCAGCCGCTCGATGATCGCGGCGCGGGTGGCCGGGGTGCCGATGCCGGATTCCTTCATGGCCTCGCGCAGCTCTTCCTCGTCGACCAGCTTGCCGGCCGTCTCCATCGCGGCCAGCAGCGAGCCCTCGGTGTAGCGCCGGGGCGGCTTGGTCTCCTTCTCCTCGGAGCCGACCTCCTTGACCTCGACCCGCTCGCCCTTGTTCAGCTTCGGCAGCTCCTGCTCGCGGCCCTCGTCGTCCTCGTCGCGCTCGGCGTCGGATCCGCCGGCGCGCTCGCCATAGACCGCGCGCCAGCCGGCCACCAGCAGCACCTTGCCGCGGGTGCGGAACACGTGGCTGGCCACCGTCGTCTCGACCCGGGTGTTCTCGAATACCGCGTCGGGGTGGAAGATGGCCAAAAACCGCCGGACGACCAGGTCATAGATTCGGCGGTCATCGTCCGACATCTTGTCCACCGGATGGCGCTCGGCCCGGGTGGGGATGATCGCGTGGTGGTCGGTCACCTTGGCGTCGTTGACCACGCGCCCGAGCGGCAGCACGTCGAGTCCCAGCACGTACTTCGAGCCCGCCGCGTACTCGCGCTGCTCGCCGAGGAGCCGAGCGATCGGCTTGATGTCGGGAATCATGTCGCGCGTGATGTAGCGCGAGTTGGTGCGCGGATAAGTCAGCGCCTTGTGCTCCTCGTACAGGCGCTGGGCGGCGGCCAGCGTCCGGCGGGCCGAGAACCCGAAGCGGCTGTTGGCGTCGCGCTGAAGCGAGGTCAGGTCGTACAGGAGCTGCGGGCGCTCCTTGCGCTCGGAGGTCTCGAGCTTGGTGATCTCGCCCGTCTGATCCCGGCAGGCGTCGACCACCGCCTGGGCCGCCTCGGCGCTCGCCACCCGGGGGTTGGCCCCGTCGTGGTAGCGGCCCTCGTAGACCC
Organism: Solirubrobacterales bacterium; assembly: GCA_019240305.1. Lineage (GTDB taxonomy): Bacteria > Actinomycetota > Thermoleophilia > Solirubrobacterales > Solirubrobacteraceae > Palsa-465. Next base: position 10,460 of record JAFAYP010000064.1, on the reverse strand, counting down.
GCGGGCGTTCCTTAAGCGGGTCGAACACCGCGTCGACCACCCAGTAGGGCTCGGGCTTGAACGCGCGGATCTCCTGCTCGCGCCGGGCCAGGATGGCCAGCGTCGGCGTCTGCACCCGCCCCAGCGAGACCGCGCCATCGAAGCTCGAGCGCAGCCGGATGGTCGCCGCCCGAGTGGCGTTCATGCCGACGATCCAGTCTGCCTCGGAGCGTGACCGGGCGGCCGCCTCGAGCGGAGCCAGCTCCGCCCCGGGGCGCAGCGTGCCGAACGCGTCCTTGATCGCCGTCGGTGTCATCGAGTTCAGCCACAGCCGCTGGACCGGCTTCTTCGATCCGGCCTTCTCGTACAGGTAGGCGAAGATCAGCTCGCCCTCGCGCCCGGCGTCGCACGCGTTCACCACGCGCTCGACGTCCTCGCGGTCGAGCTGGCGCTTGACCACGGTCATCTGCTTCTTGGAGCGCTCGTCGCGGACCACCAGCTTGAAGCGGTCGGGGACGATCGGCAGGTCCGCCATCCGCCATTTCTTGAAGCGGTCGTCGTACTCGTCGGGGTCGGCGAGCTGGACCAGGTGGCCGACGGCCCAGGTCACGATGTGCTCGGGGCCCTCGAGCCAGCCCTCGTGCTTGGCGAACGGACCGGTGAGGACTCGCGTGAGGTCGCGACCGACCGACGGCTTCTCGGCGATGACCAATGTCTTGCCCATGAGTTCGCGAGGGTAGCGCCCGAGCACCCGGCACCGCCGCGACGACCGGCCCGAGTGCTTTTCTGATGGCGATGCTGCGTGCGATCGGCGCACTCGGACTGGCCCTGCTTGGCGCCGCCCTCCTCGCGGTCGCCCTCCCAGCCGGGGCCTCAACGCGGCCCGATCTACCCAAGACGATCACGATCACGGTCGGTGCTCCAGCCAGCTCGCAGCCGATCCCGGCCGGCTTCCTCGGCCTGTCGTTCGAATACTGGGCGGTGCCGGACTATGCCGGCCCGAATCCGCGGCGGCTCAATCCCGTCTTCCTCCAGCTGATCCGCAACCTGACCGGCCCGGCGCCCGTGCTGCGGATCGGCGGCGACACCACCGATGACACGTGGTGGCCGACGGCGGGCGCGCGCAAGCCGGCCGGCATCGTGTATTCGCTCACGCGCGGCTGGATCGCGACCATCGGGGCGTTGGCGAACAAGCTGGGGGCACGGTTGATCCTGGGAATCGACCTCGAGGCCGACAGCTCACAGGTGGCCGCGGCCGAGGCCAGGGCGCTGATCGCCGGGATCGGGCGCCAGCGGGTCGAGGCGCTCGAGCTCGGCAACGAACCCGAGCTCTACAACGCGTTCGAGTGGGGCTTCTCGGGCGCGCCCGGCCGCCCCGCCGGGTGGGACTTCGCTGGGTTCGACGGCGACTTCGCCCGCATCGGCGCGGCGCTGCCTCACGTGCCCCTGGCCGGGCCCGTCGTCGGCCAGCCCAACTGGTTTGGCTACACGGGCCGCTTCCTATCCGACCAGCCGCGGGTGAGGATCGCCACGCTTCATCGCTATCCGCTCCAGCAGTGCTTCCTGCAGCCCACGCAGATCAAGTACCCGTCGATCACCCACCTGCTCGCCCCCGCCAATTCGCGCGGGCTGGCCGACAGCGTCGCCAAATCGGTCATCGCCGCCCATGCCCGGCACGACACGTTGCGGATCGACGAGATGAACACGCTCTCGTGCGGCGTCGTGCCCTCGGTCACCGACTCGTTCGCCTCGGCGCTGTGGTCGCTCGACGCCCTGTTCGAGATGGCTCGGGTCGGCGTGGACGGCGTCAACCTCCACAGCTATCCCGGCGCCAGCTCCCAGCTGTTCACCTTCACCCGCCTTCACGGAGGCTGGCGCGCCGTGGTCGAGCCGGCCTACTACGGCCTGGCCCTGTTCGCCCAGGCGGCGCCGCCGGGGGCCCGGCTGCTGAAGCTCGCGGGCACCGGCGTCCCCGGGATCAAGCTATGGGCCACCCGCGCGCCCGGCGGCACCCTGCGCGTCGTGGTGATCAACGAGGGAGCCCGCGCGCGTCGGCTCGCCGTGCGGGCGCCCGCCGGGGCGGCCGGCCCCGGGGCCCTCGAGCGCCTCGAGGCGCCGGGCATCACGGCCACGGGCCGGGTCACGCTGGCCGGCCAGCACTTCGGTGCGGCCACCGGCCGTCTGGTCGGCGCCCGGCGCACCTCGACGGTGGCGCTCAGCCGCGACGGCTACGTGTTCGAGGTCCCGGCGGCCAGCGCCGCGCTGCTCACCGTGGGCTGAGAGCGCGCAGCGTCGCCACCTTGCGCGCCACCGACCCCAGGCCGTGCTTCTCCGCCGCCTTGCTGGCCGCCTCGAGCAGCTCGTCGGCCCGGGGGTCGCTGCCCAGCATCCGGGCGTAGTCGACCTGCGTCCGGGCCAGGCACGCCGGAGCCGACAGCGCGCCATTGGCGGCCAGCGCTCGCTCGAAGTGCTCGGTGGCCCGCTCGATGTCTCCCATCGTTGCCGCGAGCTTGCCCAGGAAGCTGGCCGCCGAGCCCAGGCACACCGCGGCCAGCCCGATGACCACGTTGACGTTCGCGTAGGCCTCGAGCTTGCCGTAGAGCAGCGCGGCCCGCGCGGCGTCGCCCAGATCGGCGCACACGTCGCTCAGCAGGGTCATCACGATCATCCAGTCGAGGTCCTTGGGCACGTCCTCGAAGTCCTGGGCGGCGAGGCGATCGAACTCCTCCCGGGCCTCGTCGAGGCGGCCCTCCTCGCACAGCAGGTTGACCAGCGCGGCCCGCCAGGCGACCCGTCCGGGATTCTCGGACACCATCCGCCGCGCGGCCGCCTCGAGCTCGCCCATCCGCCCCTGTTCGCGCCGGATGGCCAGGATCTGGATCGCCTGATACTGCGACGCCGTGACCGCCTCGGCGGGCGCGCCCGCGGCCAGCGCCTCGGCGGCCAGCCGCTCGGCTCGGTCGAGCGCGCCGGCCAGCACCGCTCGCATCGCCCGCCAGATCAGCGAGGTCCACTCGAACAGCGACTGGCGCAGCCGGGCTGCACCATCCGCGAACGCCTCCATCTGGGCATCGACCGCGTCCCGATCACCCCGCTCGAGCAGGTCGACAACCAGCCATGCGTGCGCCTGGAGCTGGAGCTCGAGGTTTCCGATCTGCCGGGCCAGCGTGAGCATCTCGGTCGACGCCTCGAGGCGGTCCTGGAGATGCGGGGCGTCCCACAGCACCCGGCGCCGCGCGCCGCACGCATGGGCCCGCGCCTCGGGGTCGCCCAGCTCGGCGGCGATCTCGATCGCCTCCTGGCTGAGCGCCGCCATCCGGCCACGTTCGGGCGAGAAGTAGATCGCTCCGCACAGGCAGGCCAGCAGGCGCACCCGGGTCAAGGTCCGTCCCGGCTCGAGCTCGAGCGCGCGTTCGATCATCTCGATCAGCTCGGTATCGACCACGCCCGGCGGCTGCACGTAGCGCCGCGATGCGCCGATTGCCGCCCGGGCCAGGGCATGGCCGTCCCCGAGCTGCTCGGCGAGCGCGGCGGCCTCGCGGAAGGCGGAGGACGCCTGGGAGCGCTCCCCGCCGCGCACCCTCGCCTCGCCGAGGGCTAGCAGCAGCTCGCACCGGCGCCGGGTCGCCTCGGGCTGAAAGCGCCCCTGCACGTCGAGCGCGCGGGCGTAGTGCTCGGCCGCCTCCTCGTGAGCCAGCATCGTGGTGGCCACCTCGGCAGCCCGCAGGGCATGGGTGATCGCCTCCTCGGCGTCCTCGGCGTCGGCCACCCCGCGGGTGTAGTGGTGGGCCAGCTCGGGCAGGTAGCGCTCCTGCCGGCGACCCTGTGTGGCCTCGATCGCCTCCCCCACTCGCTTATGGATCCGCGCCCGGCGCGGTGCCGACATCCCCTCATACAGGGTCTCCCGGATCAGGGCGTGGGAGAACACGTACGAGCCCGGCTCCTCTTCGGACTCGACCAGCAACCCGGCGGCCAGCGCCTCCTCGAGCGCGCTCAGGAACTCCTCCTCGGCCAGCAGCACGACGCGTTCGAGCAGCGCGGCATCGACCTCGCGACCGATCACGGCCGCCACGCGCAGGAACTCGAGGGCCGGCGGATCGAGCCGGCCCAGCCGCCAGGCGATCACCTGCTTGACCCCCTCGGGCAACCCGAAGCGCTGGAGCTCGGACGCGCTCGCGCTGCCCGCGTGCACACCCGCCTCCAGCAGGTGGCGCACGATCTCCTCGACGAAGAACGGATTGCCCTCGGTTTCCTGGTAGAGCGCTCGGGCGAACGCCCGGGACGGGATCTCGCCGGCGCGCAGGGCCACCAGCTCGGCTGTCTCGGCCTCGCTCAGGCCGCGGATGTCGATTTGCGAGGCCAGCCGGTCGCGCCGGAGCTCGGCCAGCGCGTTCGTGAACGTGTCACCCCGCCGCTCGGTGGAGCGGTACGCCCCCAGGATCAGCACTCGCGCGGGGCTGGTGGCGCGGGCCAGGTGGCGCAGGAGCAGCAGCGTGGGACGGTCAGCCCACTGGAGGTCGTCGAGCACGAGCAGCACCGGTGCCGAGCGAGAGAGCTCGGTCACCAGCCCGACCACCGCCTCGAACAATCGATAGCGCTCGGTCTCGGGCTCGTCGGCCGGCGGGGGCGGCAGGTCCGGCGCACGCCGCCGCAGCTCGGGGATCAGCCGCGAGAGCTCCGAGCCGTACTCGCGCGCGGTGCTGCTCAGGTCGCGAGCCGGGGCATTCAGCGCCCAGTGCCGCAGTGCCTCGAGGATCGGCTGGTAGGGAACCACGGTCTCGCGCGGGGAGCGCCCGGCCAGCACGATCGCCCCGGCGCCGTGCACGCGACGGGCCACGTCGGCGGTCAGCGTGGTCTTGCCGATTCCGGCGTCGCCGGCCATGAACACCAGCTGACCCGACCCCTCCCGCCCGCTGGCCCGCTCCCACAGGTCCTCGAGCTCGGCGAGCTCGTGTTCGCGGCCGATCAACGTGCCCTGGGCGCGGTGGCGCAGATCGGCGGGCAGTGGGATGGTCGGAGCGACGGGCCCGACCTCTCCAGGCCGCAGGCGGGAATCCCCGGCCTGCGCCTGCGGCCGCAGCAGCCGCTCGTGGACGACGATCGCATCACGGGAGGGACTCGTGCCGAGCTCATCGCGCAGGAGTGTGCGCAAGGCCTCGAACACCCGCATCGCCTCGGCCACGTTGCCCCGGGCGGCCAGCGCCTCCATGAGCAGCACGTACCCCGACTCCCGGTAGGCCTCGGCCTCGATCAGGGAGCGTGCGGCGCGCTCGGCCGACTGCAGCTGGGTGCCGCCCATGGCCAGGCCAGCCCGTCCGATCACCTCGAGGGCCAGCAGATGGACCTCCTCGAGCTCGCGACGCGGAGGCTCGAGCCAGTCCGCCTGAGCGCCCGGGAGCAACCCGCGGGCGGCGATGTTCAGCGGGACCTGGGCCAGCGCCCAAGCCCGGCGGTGGTCGCCGCGCTCGAGCGCATCGTTGGCGCGCTCCACCTCGGCCGCGGCCGCCTCGACGTCGATCCACACCGGCTCGGGCAGCTCCAGGATCACCTCCTCGCGCCCGGCCACCGTGTCCGCCCCCAGCGAGGAGCGCAGCCGGCTGAGCAGCGTGCGCAGGGCGCCGTCCTGGGAAACCGGCGCCCGGCTGGGCCACAGCGCGTCGCTCAGTTCGTCGCGTGAGACGTGGCGGCCGCGGTTGAGCACCAGGTAGGCGAGCAGGAGCGGCACCTGCTTGCCCCGCAGCCGATCGGCTAACTGCACGCCGCCGATCTCCACGGACAACCGTCCACAGAGCTGGATTCGAGTCGTCTCGGTCGGGCGCTCTGCCTGCGGCAACGTTTTGGAAACGTATCGACAACGTCAAAGGTGCAAGTTTCCGCCCAGTGGACACCGAAGTGAGATGCAGCGACGTTCTCGGCGGGGCGCAAGAGGAAGCGCAGAGCCACATCGACGACGGCCTCACGGCTGCCGTCAGTAGGCACCGGCGAATCGCCTACTGCGAGTGCGGGGCGCAACTCGCAGGCGACGATGAGTCGGAGCTCTTCTCAGCGGCTCAGCGTCACCTCGCTCACCACCATCCCCAGCTGCTGGGGGCATTGGGGCCCCGGATGGTGAGTCAAATGGCCGAGGACGTCGGGGGGCTATAGCACTACGGGGGTCCCCCCGGGGGCAATGCACCTAGGGGCGGGCGGTGTGCAGACCACCGTCCGCCCCATAGGAGCGCTGTCGGAGTGCGCCCCCCAGTCGGGGCGCACGTGCGCTCCGCCCTTGTGGGAGCTTGCGGGCGGTAAAGCTGGCGGTTCCCGTGAGGTGGTCGGGCTCCGCGCGAGTGCGCCCCGACCGGGATCGCGCGCTCCCCGGGAAGCCAGGCGGGTCGTGCGGCATGCGCGCTTCCTGGGCAACCCCGCAAACGGCACACTCGAGGAGTGGCGGGGCTCGAGAGTGACGAAAACCGCGATATACGCGGGTTTTCACGCACTCGCGGGTTGAGCCGGGCCGAGTGCGGCGTTTTCCGCCACCGGGATGAGGCCCGCCTCCCAGAGGCCCGCGGGTGCCAGAGGCCCAGGATCCACAGGCAGGCGGTTCTAACCCGCGCAGGCTCCTGTGGGCACCGTGTGGGTGCGGTGGCGCGAGAGCGACAATTGGGTGCTGACCAGGGCGTTGGGCACCGCGAAGCCGCCGTTGCCGTCCGGTGAACCGGTGATCGCGGCGAACACGGTGGCCACGACGTGACCGCCGGCGTCGATCATCGGTCCGCCCGAGTTGCCCGGGCGCACTCGCCCGCGCAGGGCGGTGATGCTGCGGAGCACCGGGCCGTTTCCGTACGCGTCCTCGGTGCTCACCGTCTCGGTTTGGCCGATCCGGCCAGGCTCGACGTCGAACGGACCGTCGAGCGGATAGCCGAGGATCGCCGCCGCCGCCCCGGCCTGCGGGTTGGCCGCCATGTGCAGGACCCGCTCGTGTAGGTCCGGCACGCGCAGCACGGCGATGTCGTCGTGCGGGTCGAAGTCGATCACGTCGGCGGCCAGCCCCGGTGGATTGCCGCCGACCTGAACCTGGGTGTCCGACTCGCCGGCCACCACGTGGGCGTTGGTCACCACCAGGTTCGCCGCGGCTACCCAGCCGCTGCCCTCGATGCCGAGACCGCAGGCTGTTCCGAGCACCCTGACCACGCTCTGGGAGGCGATGTTCACGGCCGGAGCGGTGGCGATGCCCGGCGGCGGCGCCGGGACGTCGGCCGCCGGACCGCGCACCGAGGGCAGCGGGTCGATGTGGGCCAGCGCGTCGAGGATCGGTCCCGACGGCGGCAGCAACTCATCGAGGCCGCGCAGGATGGCCGACTGCTGGATGTCGCGCTTGAGCACCGGCGAGTTGGTCGACTGGAAGGCGATCGCGCCGACGATCCAGGCGATCCCAAGCGCCACCGACGCGGTCAGGCCGGCCCCGAGCAGTCCGTCGACCGTGCGCAGCCCCGGCAGGCGCAGGAACACGCGTGCCCGCGCCCCGAGCCCCTCGAAGCCGCTGGCCAGCACCGCGCCGGCCAGCAACGCGCCAAGCAGGCCGAACAGCGGCGCATACTGGGAGTGCGAGCCGCCGGGCAGAATCAGCGGCGCGAGCCGGGTCCCGAGGAAGGCACCGATGCCGAAGCCGAGCAGCGACAGCGCGCCGACGATGAACCCCTGGGCGTAGCCGTACATGGCAAGTAGCACCGCAAAGGCCACGATCAACCAGTCGACTTTCGTCACCGGCGGGAGGTTACGGCCAGCGTTCTTCTACCGTTCCAGATGAGGTGGCACATGGGGTTCTGATGGAGGGGGTGAAAAGAGGCCGGGGTCGACGTCGGCTATGGCGCCGCCGCCTGCGTCTTCTGATCCCGCTCGCGGTGATCGCGGGCGCCGCCGTGGCGGTCGTGCTCGTGCTGGACGCCGGGCCCGGCCGGGCTGAGCGCCAGCTGGTCAGTAGCTACGTGCACGCCTGGGCGGCCGGCGACTACCCCCAGATGTACTCACTGCTCAGCCCCGCCTCGCGCCAGGCGATCAGCGAGAGACGCTTCGCCGCCGACTACCGCCGCGACGAGACCATTGCCACCGTGGTGTCGCTCACCTCGGTCCGCGTCGGCCGTCGCCGGGCCGACGCGATACCGGTCCGCATGCGGGTGAGCACGCGCTTGTTCGGTGTGCTCGGCGAGACGCTCGAGGTCTCGCTGATCGGCAGCGGCTCGAGCGCCACGGTGAACTTCAACCCGTCCCTGCTGTTCCCCGGGCTGAGCGGGCGCGAGCGGCTCGCCCGTCACATGTCGCTTCCCCCCCGGGCCACGCTGTTCGCCGCCGACGGCACGCCGCTGGCCCAGGGCCCCGACCGCACCTCGCCGATTCCCCTCGTGGCCATTCAGATCGCCGGCGTGCTCGGCCCGATCCCGTCCGACGACGCGGCCACCTACGCCGCCGAGGGCTACCCGGCCAACGCCCAGGTCGGCCACGACGGGCTCGAGCGCGTCTTCCAGCGCCAGCTCGCCGGCAAGCCCGGTGGCGTGCTGCTGGCCGGCCACCGGGTGCTCGCCCAGGTCGCCCCGCAGCGCGGTCACGACGTGACCACGACGATCGTGCCGTCGATCGAGACGGCGGCGATCGACGCCCTGGCCGGCCGCTTTGGCGGCATCGTCGCGATGAACCCACGTACCGGGGCACTGCTCGCCCTGGCCGGGATTGCCTACTCGGACGCCCAGCCCCCCGGCTCGACGATGAAGATCATCACCTCCACCGGTGTGCTCCAGGCCGGCATCGCGAAGCTCAGCACCGTGTTTCCCTACGGCACGGCGGCAGTCCTGGACGGCTACACCCTGCACAACGCCAGCGGCGAGGACTGCGGCGGCACGCTGTTGAACTCGTTCGCGGTGTCCTGCAACTCGGTGTTCGCGCCGCTCGGCGCCAAACTCGGCGGAAAGCGGCTTCTTGCCACGGCTGAACGGTTCGGCTTTAACCAGACGCCGACGATCCCGGGTGCCGCGGAGAGCTCGATCCCGCCGTCGAGCCTGGGCAGCGATCTGGAAGTGGGCTCCTCGGCGATCGGCCAGGGCCAGGTCCAGGCGACCCCGCTCGAGATGACCGACGCAGCGGCCACGATCGCGATGGGCGGTCGGCGTCCGCTGCCCACGCTGCAGGCCCACCTGCCTCCCCGCTTCGCGCCCGTGACCAGCCACCACGTCGCGAACGAGTTGCAGACCATGATGATCGCGGTGGTGCAGTCGGGGACCGGAACCGCGGCCGCGATTTCGGGCGTGACCGTGGCCGGCAAGACCGGCACCGCCGAGCTGGCCAGCACGACCACCTCGAACGGACAGAGCGTCGCCAACGCCAACCAGCTGACCGACGCGTGGTTCGTCGGCTACGCCCCCGTCGGCGCGCCGCGGATCGTGGCCGGGGCGCTGTTCCCCAACCAGGGAGCGGGGGGTGGCACGGCCGCGCCGGCCGTGCGCCAGGTCCTCGTCGCGGGTCTACAGGCCACGCACTGACCGCGTCCTCCCGTGGCCCCCGGACCCCGGGCTACAGGCCACGCACTGACCGCGTCCTCCCGTGGCCCCCGGACCCCGGAGGCCCCTCTCAGAGATCGAGCGAGATCTCGCCCTTGCCGCCATCCGGCGCGACGATCTGCAAGGTAAGCGGACGGTTCGAGTAGACCGAGGTCGGGAGCTTGAACAGCAGCAGGCCGCCCTGGGTCGGCCCGAGGCTGGCCGTGGTGTTCGGAGCGGGCTCGATCCCCGACGGACCCAGGGTCTGCTGGGTCCAGGCATACCCGTTGACCGAGGGGTCGAGCTTGATCGGGGAGAAGTGGTCGCCGTTGGAGTCGAGGATCGTGAAGCTGCTCGCCGTCGGCTGCTCCTGGTTGGTCTGATTCTTGGCCCACAGGAACACGCCGTACCACAGCTCGTTGGCGTTCGGCTGGCTCGTCCCGGCGGGCAAACCGGCCAGATACTGGCGGTCCTCGGTCGCGTACGGGTTGAGCTCCCGCGAGACCTGCAGCTGATAGGTGATCGGCCCGGCGTCGACGTACACGCCGTTGTTGAGCACGCTGGTGGGGGACGAGGTCTGGCCGCAGGCGGCCAGCGCAACGGCCACCCCCAGGGCGCAGGCGATGATTCGCAGACGGCGGGCGCTCACGGGCGCCGAAGTGTAATGAGCCTCCGGACTCAGCGACCCGCCACCGTGGCCCGGTGCCCTCGGTCGCGGTCTTCCTCGAGGATCGACCGCAGCCGCCGCATCGCCCTGCGGGTCTTCCGGCGCATCCAGGCGCTCCCGCCCAGCGCCTCCATCAGGTGATCTGAGGGCTGCACCGGCACGGTCTCGATCGTGTACTCGACCCGGGTCGTCCCGCCGGCCCCCGGGGAGAGCGTGTAGGTGCCGAGCATGCGGATCCGGTTGTACTTGCCGCCCCGGCCCCGCTCGACGATCCGGAACGGCGGCTGAACCTCGGCGAAGGACATGTC
>JAFAYP010000035.1 GCA_019240305.1 Solirubrobacterales bacterium | reverse complement strand
TCGACCGACTGGGCGAGCTCCTCGACCTCGGGCGCGGCCTTGATCATCTTGAGGTTGTCGCGCAGCCACTGCACGAGCGCGCCGGTGATCGCGATCGAGCCCTCGAGCGCGTACACCGCGTCCTGATCGCCGATCTTGTAACAGACCGTGGTCAGCAGACCCGACTTCGACTCCACGGCTTCGGTGCTCGTGTTCAGCAGCATGAAGTTGCCGGTGCCATAGGTGTTCTTGGCATCGCCGGTGTCGAAGCACGCCTGGCCGAACGTGGCCGCTTGCTGGTCACCCAGATCGCCGGCGATCTGGACGCCCGTGAGGCTGCCGGACTTGACCTCGCCGTAGACCTCGCTGGACGCCTTGATTTCAGGAAGCATCGACATCGGAACGCCGATCGTCTTGGCGATCTCCTCGTCCCAGGCGAGCTTCTGAAGGTCCATCAGCATCGTCCGGCTGGCGTTGGTCACGTCGGTGATGTGCAGGCCGCCGTCGGTGCCGCCGGTCAGGTTCCACAGACACCAGGTGTCGATGTTCCCGAAGATGAGATCGCCGTTCTCGGCCTTCTCCCGGGCACCGTCGACATTGTCGAGGATCCACCGGACCTTGGGGGCCGAGAAGTACGTCGCGAGCGGCAGGCCCACCTTGCTCTGGAAGCGGTTCTGCCCGCCGTCCGCCGAGAGCTCGTCGACCAGCTTGTCGGTCCGGGTGTCCTGCCAGACGATCGCGTTCATCACCGGCTCGCCGGTGTTCCGGTCCCAGACAACCGCGGTCTCGCGCTGGTTGGTGATGCCGAGCGCGGCAATGTCGTCCTTGCTGGCGCCGGCCTTCTCCACGGCCTCGTCGATCACCTCCTGGCAGCGGTCCCAGATCTCCTTGGGATCGTGCTCGACCCAACCCGGCTTGGGATAGATCTGCTCGTGCTCCTTCTGGGAGACGGCTTCCACCTGGCCTTCGTGGTTGAAGACCATCGCTCGCGAGGAGGTCGTCCCTTGGTCGAGTGCAACTGCATATTTCGCCATGCCGATTTCTCCTTTTTCAGCCCGCCAGCGCCTCGGCGGCAGTCTTGAAGAGGTAGTAGGTGGAGGTCGCGCCTGGGTCCTGGTGATCCTTCGACCGCTCGCCCAGGTAGCTGGCGCGTCCCTTGCGCGCGATGAGGGGCGTCGTTGCCTTCATTCCTTCCTCGGCCGCCTGCACGGCCGCCTGCAGACCGCTATCGAGGTCGGACGCGCCTTCCAGCGCCTCCACCGCCGGGGTCATCGCGTCGACCATCGTCTTGTCTCCCGGTTGTGCCTTGCCGCGGGCCTGTACGCCCTCGAGGCCCTTGCGCCAGGCTGCGGCGTACCGTGGCAGGTCGACCTCGGTTTCGCCCGCGAGCGCCCCGCCCATCTGGAGGAACAGCGTGCCGTACAGCGGCCCGGCCGCCCCGCCGACGCTCGAGACGAGCGCCATCGCGACGGTCTTCAGCACCGCGCCGGGATCAGCCTGCTCGGCGCCGTCGAGCTTCTCGAGCGCCTTGGTCATCCCTCGGTTCATGTTGGTGCCGTGGTCGCCATCGCCGATCGCGGTGTCGAGCGCGACCAGCTCCGCGCGATGCTCGGCCATCTCGCCGGCAAAGCGCTTCATCCAGTCCAGCGTGGCGTCGCGTGTGACCGGCACGTCTGTGTTACGCGCCCCAACGGAGAGCAGGGGTGTTCACGGGCGCGTCCCAGTAGCGGAGCATCTCGTCGTCGAGCTTGAGCAACGTGATCGAGCAACCCTGCATCTCCAGCGAGGTGATGAAGTTGCCGATCAGGTTGCGCTCGATGCTCAGCCCGTGCTCTCCCGCGATCTTGGCCACCTCGCCATACATCAGGTAGAGCTCGATCAGCGGCGTGCCGCCCATGCCGTTGACGAAGGCCAGCACGCGGTCACCTTCGGAGAATGGGAGGTCCTCGAGGATCGGAGTCATCAGGCGCTCGGCGATCTGGGAGGCCGGCCCGACCTTCTCGCGGAAGCGCCCGGGCTCGCCGTGGATGCCGATCCCGATCTCGACCTCGTCGTCGCCGAGCTCGAAGCTGGGATTGCCCGAGCCGGGCGTGATGCACGGGGTGAGCGCCATCCCCATCGAGCGGCCGGCCGAGTTGACCCGCCGGCCGAGGTCGGCGACCTCCTTCAGTGACTTGTGGTCCTCGGCGGCGCCGCCACAGATCTTCTCGACCAGAACGGTGACCCCGACGCCGCGCCGCCCGGCGGTGTACAGGGAGTCCTCCACCGCGACGTCGTCGTTGGTGAGTACGGTTTCGACCTCGATGTCCTCGCTCCGGCCCAGCTCGGCGGCCATGTCGAAGTTCATGACATCGCCCGTGTAGTTCTTGACGATGTGCACCACGCCGGCGCCGCCATCCACCGCCTTGGTGGCCTCAGTCATCTGGTCGGGGGTGGGTGAGGTGAACACCTCACCGGGGCACGCAGCGTCCAGCATGCCGGGTCCCACATAGCCGCCGTGCATCGGCTCGTGCCCCGAGCCGCCTCCGGAGATGATTCCCACCTTGCCCTGGACCGGTGCGTCCAGGCGCACGATGAACGCCGGGTCATAGGAAACGCGCACGCGGTCACCGTGCGCGGCCTCGACGCCACGGAGCGCGTCCTGCAGGACCGCGTCGGGCGCATTGATGAGCTTCTTCATGCCCCTTCCTTACTCAAGTCAGGATGGACGAACAGGGGCGAAGAAGTGACCCACGCAGGCGGGGGCTGACCGGCGCAGCGCCGTACGGCGACTCAGCACGGATAATGCCCAGCAAGCACCCTCCTTCTGGACCTAACGCTCTCCACCCACGAGCCTCGGTTGCGACAATAACGGAAAGGGTGCGACAATGTCAAACATCGTTCGAACCCGAGGCTGGGCATTGACGTCGGGGCGGCTGGACGCTGTGTAGTGGTCACTTAAGTGCCGGGTCGCATCCAATCCATCGAGCGCGCGGCCGCCATCCTGCGGCTGCTTTCGGGCCGCTCGCGCCGGCTGGGCGTGGCCGAGCTGGCCGGTGAGCTGCGCCTGCCCAAGGGCACGGTGTACGGGATCCTGCGCACCTTGCAGGCGGTGGGGTTCGTCGAGCAGGACCGCGACAGTGGCAAGTATCAGCTCGGGCCGGCGCTGCTGCACATGGGCTCGAGCTATCTCGACGGTAACGAGCTGCGCACGCGCGCGCTCAACTGGGCCGACGGCCTGGCCACCCGTAGCGGCGAGAGCGTACGGATCGGCACCCTGCACGAGAACCAGGTGCTGATCGTCCACCACGTGTTCCGCCCCGATGACACCCATCAGGCACTCGACGTCGGCAGCCTGCTGCCGATCCATGCCACCGCGCTGGGCAAGGCGCTGCTCGCCCACCATGACTACCTGGCCGCCGAGCTCACGCCGGGTTCGCTGCCCGGCTACACGCCGGCCACGGTGACCGACGTGTACCGCTTCCGCCAGGAGCTCGAGGCCATCGCTCAGCGAGGGTGGGCGGTCGAGGTCGGAGAGCTGTTCCACGGCACGGCCTCGATCGCGGCGCCGATCGAGGACCGCCGGCGAGTGACGGTGGGCTCGATGGGGATTGCCGGCCCGATCGAGCGCCTGTGCGACGGGCGCCAGCCCAAGGCTGAGTTCGTCGACTATGTGATGGAGGCCGCGCGGGCCGTCTCGCGCGAGCTCGGAGCGATCCCGTGGTAGTTGCGCGGGCGGACGGGTCCTCCTTGCGCTCTCCGGACCCCCGTAGACTCCGCCCGTGGCTCACTTGACCGGGCGATACGTAGCCTCGATCGACCAGGGGACCGCGTCGTCGAGGTGCTTCGTGTTCGATGACCGGGCGCGGGTCGTGTCGGTAGCCCAGCACGAGCACCGCCAGCACTTCCCGCGGCCCGGCTGGGTAGAACACGACCCGGAGGAGATCTGGCGAAACGTCCTGCTGGTCGTGCGGGTGGCGCTCGACAAGGCCGACCTCTCTCCCTCCGATCTGTGCGCGCTGGGGATCGCCAACCAGCGCGAGACCACCGTGCTGTGGGACCGCCGCACCGGGGCGCCCGTCCACAACGCGATCAACTGGCAGGACACCCGAACCGACCGGCTCTGCCGGGAGATCGTCCGCGAGCACGGGCAGGACATGTTCCGCGAGAAGACGGGCCTGCCGGTCAGCACCTACTTCTCGGGCCCGAAGATCCGTTGGCTGCTCGACCGCATACCCGGCCTGCGCGAGCGAGCCGAGGCGGGCGAGGTGCTGTTCGGGACGATCGACACGTGGCTGATCTGGAACCTGTCCGGGCGTCACGTCACCGACGTCACCAACGCCAGCCGGACGCTGCTGATGAACCTGCACACGCTGGACTGGGATCCCGTGCTGCTCGACGCGATCGGTGTGCCGGCCGCGATGCTCCCGGAGATCCGCGCCTCCTCGGAGCTCTACGGCGAGGCCGGCCCGCCGCTGGCCGGCGTGCCGGTGGCCTCGGCGCTGGGCGACCAGCACGCTGCCCTGGTGGGCCAGACCTGCTTTAACCCCGGCGACGCGAAGTGCACGTTCGGAACCGGGAGCTTCTTCGTGCTGAACACCGGCGCGCGACCGGTCACCTCCGAGCGCGGACTGCTGACCACGCTGGCCTACAAGCTCGGCTCGGCGGAGCCCGCCTACGCGCTCGAAGGGTCGATCGCGGTCACCGGCGCGCTCGTGCAGTGGTTCCGCGACAACCTGGGGCTGATCGGATCAGCCCCCGAGATCGAGACGCTCGCACTGACCGTCGAGGACAACGGCGGCTGCTATTTCGTGCCGGCCTTCTCGGGCCTGTTCGCGCCCCACTGGCGCAGCGACGCCCGCGGCGTGATCGCCGGGCTGACCGGCTACATCAACAGGGGCCACCTGGCGCGGGCGGTGCTCGAGGCGACCGCGTGGCAGACCCGCGAGGTGATGGAGGCGATGAACGCCGACTATGGACACGCGCTGTCGGCGCTCCGGGTCGACGGGGGCATGACCCCGAACAACCTGCTGATGCAGTTCCTGGCCGACGTGCTCGACGTGCCGGTGATGCGGCCGATCGTGGCCGAGACCGTGTCGCTCGGCGCGGCGTATTCGGCCGGGTTGGCGGCCGGCTTCTGGCCGGACACCGAGGGACTGCGCAAGAACTGGCACCGGGCCGCCGAGTGGCTGCCGAGCATGGACGCGGGCGCGCGCGAGAAGGGTTACCGCAAGTGGAAGAAGGCGGTGGCGCGCGCGGTCGACTGGATCGACGAGGACGACTGAGGTCTGCGAGGTTCCTGACACTCGCCGTCGTCCCGGGCGCGAGTGTCAGGAAACTCGGCCCAGGGCCGAGTGAATCCTCTTTCACCGTCTGGGGGGCGGCGAGTGTCAGGAAACTCGGTCCCGTGGCGCCCCCAATACCCGGCGACGGCGGCACCCCGAGCGAGTGCCGCCGCCTCCGTTGACTGTCCGTGCCCCTGGTGTTACTGCAGCGTGGGCCGGTCCTGTACGGTCTCACCCTCGGCGTACACACCGGGCTCCGGTGGTCTGCGCGCCTTGAGGATGTCCTGGATGAACACGTCGTAGACGACGCACGAGAGCGCCGCCCCGATTAGAGGCCCGACTATCGGTACCCAGAAGTAGCCGCTGATGTTGGCGTAGTTACCGGGGAACGCGACCGACTTCCACCCGGCGATCCAGGCGAAGATGCGCGGGCCGAAGTCGCGGGCCGGGTTGATCGCGTATCCGGCGTTGGCACCGAATGAGATGCCGACCGCCATTACGATCATGCCCACGATCCACGGTGTCATGTTGGCCCCGACCGGCATGTTGAACTCGTCGGTCACCGCCCAGACGAACAGGGCGAGGAAGAACGTACCCACGATCTGGTCGATCAACGGTCCCAGGACGTTGTGGAAGTACGGTGCCGGGAACGTGGCGAATGTGCTGTATGTGGCTACAGAAGCCGGCGTCCCCTTTACGATGTGGTTGACCTGGTCGAAGTGGTTGATCGCGTTGTTGTAGACCAGGAACACCAGCGCGGCGCCCAGGAAGGCACCCAGCACCTGGGCGATCCAGTAACCCGGGACCTTGTTCCACGGAAGCTGCCTGCGGATCGCCGCGCCCAGGGTGATCGCCGGATTGATGTGAGCGCCGGTCACCCCACCCACGGTGTAGATGGCGAACACGACGGCCAGGCACCACCCCCAGGTGATCAGCAGCCAGTCACCTGACGACTGCAGGGGGCCGGCCGCGCTGCGACCCGAGCCTTGCAGGGCCCACAGCATGGCCACCACCCCGTCGCCGAAGCAGATCAGGATAAAGGTGCCGAAGAGCTCGGCCCAATACTCTCCGATGACGCCCTGCCGCCAGCGAAGCGGCAGCGGCCGGACCGCTCTTGACTCAGCTACGGTTGCCACACAACCTCCTCCTCCGAGACGTTGGGTTCAGGAATGCGCATCCCTACGCTCGCGCGGCCGCGGACACGCCCGCCCGAGGACGGCTCCCGCACCGCTTTCGGTGCACAGGGTCGTGAAACCAACCATCCAGGCTTGACTCCGGTCCTGCCTGAGTTCACTGGACACCACCCTCACATCCTCGGCCCGATTGGGCGCCGCGGCAACCCACTCGCGCTCCGCGGCCGGTCGAGATTACCAGCGTTCGTGCGACAATGTCAAACGGCGTTTCGAAATACCGGTGCATTGAGCAGCACCCCACGCGGCGCGACCTGGAGCAGGCGGGTTAGTTGCGGGTGCCGGCGGTCGAGCGCTTGCGGTAAGGCGAACGGTAAGGGCTGGGCGAACCGTTTTGGAAGAAGTTCCGCACGGACTCCATCACCGCGTCGGCATCCCCGTTGGCGGTGATCGGCTCGCCGAACGACACCTCGATGCGGTGACGCCGCGACATCGGCCGATCGCGCCGGCGCCGGGGCCAGAACCGGCCAGGGGGCATCGCCTCCGCGGTGCCGGTGACCCGGATCGGCACGATCGTCAGGTGGTGGTTGGCGGCCAGCACCGCCGCCCCCCGGCGCAGCTGCCCGGAGACCCCCTCGCGGGCGCGGCGGGTGCCCTCGGGGTACAGCAGCAGGTTCCACCCCTGATCGAGCAGGCTGTCGAGGTGGCCGCCGTTCTTGGCCGTGCCGCCACCAGGGCGGCGGTCGACGGGGACCGTGTTGAAGATCAGCGAGACGAGCGAGGCCACCACGCGGTTGCGGTAGAAATAGTCGGCCGCGGCGGCCACCACGGTCCGTTTGCGCAGCCGGCGGGGCAGCGCCGAGAGGATCACCGGCGTGTCGAGATGGCTGGCGTGGTTGGCGACCAGGATCACCGGGCCGCGCAGGCCATCGAGCCGCTCCCGGCCGGTCGCCCGGCGCGCCGCGTAGTAGTCCATGACCGGGTCGAGCACGAGCCGCAGGAAGCTCTCGCGCACCACGCCGGCCGGCCAGGACCGGGCCCACGGGATGTCGAGCTGGCCGGCGGCCTTGCGCAGTTCACGACCGCGCGCGGGTGCCGCGCGCGCGACATCGAGTCCGCGCGCCGGGGCGGCACGCGCTGCGTCGAGGACGCGGCGAGGGCGGGAGCGCTCACGACGGAACTGCATTACCGGGGGTGGTACCCCCTCCTGTGACATTCGTTACACGAGGGCGGATGAGCTGCCGGTTGGGGGTCTGGGCGGGGCAAATCCGGCCCTGGCGAGGGCCGACCCGGCCCGCGCTCGCTCCGGCGCCCGGCATCTACGATTAGCCGCTCCATGCGGCCGCGCACCTTCGCCCCGGACCCCTTCCGGCCCGCTTCAGAGGTCACCGAAGACCTGCGCACCCATCCGGTGGTGCAGACGCTCCTGCGCCGGCGCGAGGAAGGCTCGCGACCCGGCGCTCGGACCGACGGACGCCGGGTGGCGCTGGTCATCGAGGGCGGCGGCATGCGCGGCGTGGTCTCGGCCGGGATGGCCGCCGCGATCGAGCAGCTTGACCTGCGTGACTGCTTCGACGAAGTCCACGGCGCCTCGGCCGGCGCCTTCAACGCAGCCTTCCTGCTGGCCGGTCAGGCCGCATACCTGGCCACGCTGTATCAGTTCGGGTTCGGCGATCCGCGGTTCGTCAGCGTGCTGCGTGCTCTGCGCGGCGGCCCCGCCTTCGACATGGATCACGTGGTCAACCATGTGTGGACGCGCCAGCGGCCGCTTCGCTTCGAGGCCCTCCTGGCCAGCGGGATCGACCTGCACTGCACGGCGACCGACGCCGATCGGGTGGCGATCGTCGATCTGGCCGACCTGAGCAGCCCGGAGGAGATCTGCTGCGCGCTGCGCGCCTCGGGACGGCTTCCCTGGCTGGCGGGCGGCCCGGTCAGCTTCCGCGGCATGCGCCTGCTCGACGCCACCCTGGCCGAGGCCATCCCGGTCCAGGTGGCCCGGGCCACGGCCACCGACATGCTGGTCCTCCAGACCCGTCCGCACGGCATGGCGCACACGCCGCTCTCGCCGCTGGTCGCGCGGCTGACCGATCGCTACCTGCGGGCGGTAAATCCGGCGCTGATCGAACTGCGCCGGACCCGGTCCCCCCGCTACGACGCGCTGACGGCCGAGCTGACCGCGCAGGCGGCCGATCCGAAGCACAAGCCGGCCACCTGCGTGATTCACCCCCCCGCGGGCGGCGTGGCGGTCGGCCAGCTCGAGAACCGCGCCTCGGTCCTGCAGAGAGCGGCCAGCGAGGGAATGCGCTCGGCCTGGATGGCCCTCGAGGGCGAGGACCCGGAGCTGATCGGGACGTTGACCGCCTATCCGCAGCGCGAAGGGGCTACACCTGCGCCGGCTCGCGCTCGAGCTCCTCGTCGCGTCCGAGCGAGGCACCCGCCTGCGCACGAGCCGAGGAGCCCTCGATATTGATGTGAGGTAGCCGCTCGTCGAGCCAGCGCGGCAACCGCCAGGTGACGGGGCCAAGCAGCTCGAGCACGGCCGGCAGCAGCACGCAGCGGACGATGATCGCGTCGAGCAGGACCGCCACGGCCAGCCCGAAGCCGAACTCCCTGATCACCCGTTCGTTGCCGAACATGAACGACAGGAACACGCAGATCATGATCGCCGCGGCGGCGCTGATCACCCGCCCGGTGAACGCGATCCCGTCGGCCACCGCCTCCGAGGCGTCGCGCCGGCGCACCCACTCCTCGCGCACGCGTGAGACCAGGAAGACCTCGTAGTCCATCGACAGGCCGAACACCACGGCGAACATCAGCACCGGGATCCACGGCTCGATCGGTCCCTTCTCGACGCCGAGGATGCTGCCGCCCCAGCCGTTCTGGAAGACGGCCACGGTGACACCCAGCGCGCCGCCGATGCTGAGCAGGTTCATCAGGGCCGCCTGGATCGGGATGACCAGCGAGCGGAACATGACGAACAGGAGCAGCGCCGAGAGGATCACGACGATCCCGATGAACAGCGGCAGCTTGCTCGCGAGCACGTGGGCGAAGTCGATCGCGCCCGCGGTGAACCCGCCGACCAGCACCCTGACGCCGGTTCGCTGCTCCACGGGTGGGAGCACCGAGTGGCGCAGGTGATTGACCAACGTCGTGGTGGCCGCCGCCTGGGGAGCCGACTTCGGGTAGACCTCGAACACCGCGACCGTGCCGCCGGGCGAGAGCCGCGGCGGCGTGACCGCGACCACGCCGGGCGCGCTGTCCACGGCGGCCCGAATCGCCGGGAGCGTGCTTTCCGCCTGGGCGGTGTCGCGCACCTCGGTCACGAGCAGCAACGGCCCGTTGAAGCCGGGGCCGAACCCCTTGGCCAGCATGTCGTAG
>JAFAYP010000453.1 GCA_019240305.1 Solirubrobacterales bacterium | reverse complement strand
TGCCTTCCAGGTTGCCGCCGGTCGAGCCGGTGAACACGCCCGTGTGGAGGCCCGCGGCGTGCTGGGCGGGAGTGCCGTGAGCCTCGGCGATGTAGGCAACCGCCGCGCCGCACAGGAACATGAACATCACGACGCCGTAGATCGTGTAGCCCTGGCGGCGGTTCCCGGTCATGCGGCCGTACATGAAGATCAGCGCCGCCGGGATGACCAGCACCGCGAGCATCTCGACCAGGTTGGTGAAGCCGGTCGGGTTCTCGAACGGGTGCGCCGAGTTCGTGTTGAAGAATCCGCCGCCGTTGGTGCCGAGGTTCTTGATCGCCTCCTGGGAGGCGACCGGCCCCATCGCGATCTGATTGGCCAGTCCGGTCGGGCCGTTGAAGTTCAGGTAGTGCGAGAAGTTCTGGATCGACCCCTGGAAGACCAGGATCAGGGCGGTGACGAAGGCGAGTGGCGTGAGCACCCACAGCACGGTGCGGATCAGGTCCTGCCAGAAGTTGCCGATGCTCGTGCCGCTGCGCCCGATGATCCCGCGGATCAGCGCCACCGCCACCGCGATCCCGACGCCCGCCGACAGGAAGTTCTGCACGGTGAGCCCGGCCATCTGGCTGAAGTAGCTCATCGTGGTCTCCCCGCCGTAGTACTGCCAGTTCGTGTTCGTGAGGAACGACGAAGTGGTGTTGAACGTCACGTTCCACGGCGCCGAGTGGAAATGCTCGGGGTTCAGACCGGTGAAGTTCCACAGCGTCTGAGTGCGCAGGATCAGGTACAGCAACAGCCAGCCGGCCAGCGAGAAGATGAGCAGGCTCTTGGCGTAGGCCTTCCAGTCCTGACCGCGCTCGGGGTCGACGCGCATGATCCGGTAGAACAAACGCTCGGGGGTGCGGAAGAGCGGGTCGAGGATGGTCGGCCGACCCGTGTACACGGCCGCCATGTAGCGGCCGAGCGGCATCGCGAGCAGGGTGAGGACCGCGGCGAACAGGAAGATCGTCAGCCAGCCCAGGAGGGTCATCTAGAACTTCTCTCCGCGCAGGAGCGCGTACAGGAGGTACACGCAGACGAGGACCGAGACGATCAGGCCAAACAGGTCGGCGCCGCTCATATCCGCTCGATCCCGTAGAGGAGCGCAAGCAGCACCGCGAACATCACAATTCCGATGAGGATGGCTACGAAGTCCATGGACAGATCCTCGCTGCGCAGGCGTGAACTTCTCATGCAGAAACCGCCTGCCGGCATACAGATTCCGTGAAGACAGCTACGCTGAGGGCGAGATGGGGCCGAGTTGTGATAGCGAGCCTGCGCTGGGGGCTCACGGGGAGCGCCGGGGCCGGTGAGTCGCCGCGGTAAATCGGTCTATCACGAGGCCGCGCACAAGGCCGCGGAGCGAGAACTCGAGGTGAGCTCGCCGGACGCGGCCCGCTCAGGACGCCGCCCGGCGCAGAAGCGAACCTTCTACGAGGCCGCCCACAAGCTCGGGTACTGGGCGCCGCCGGGCCCGAGCGCCCACGAGGAGGAATCCGAGGCGACCCGCATGCGCTTCGAGGCGCTCAAGGACGTCGACCGAGACGTGGTCGCGCACGCCGGCAAGGCGGTGCTGGCGCTCGGGGCCCTTGGCGTGGTCTATGGCGATCTCGGCACGAGCCCCCTGTACACCGAGCAGGCGATCTTCACCAACTACCACGCGACCGCCGTGGTGACAGCCCAGAACGTGTTCGGGGCGGCCTCGCTGATCTTCTGGGCGCTCACCGTGATCGTGTCGATCAAGTACGCCGGGTTCATCATGCGGGCCCACAATCGCGGGGATGGCGGGATCATGGCCCTGACGGCCCTGCTCCAGCGCAATCGCGTGCCTCGCAGTGCGGTGCTGGTGACGCTCGGGATCTTCGGCGCGGCCCTGTTCTTCGGGGACGGGATCGTGACGCCGTCGATCTCCGTGCTCGGTGCGGTGGGAGGGCTCTCGGTCGTCTCCAACGCGCTGACCCATCTGGTCGTCCCGCTCGCGCTGGTCATCCTGATCGGCCTGTTCGTGCTTCAGCGGTTCGGCTCGGGGACGATCGGCTGGCTGTTCGGACCCGTGCTGCTCGTGTGGTTCGCGACGATCGCGGCGTTCGGCCTCGCCGAGGTGGTCAAGGACCCTGGCGTGTTCCAGGCGCTGTCTCCCAGCTGGGCGGTGCGCTTCATGGCCGACCACGGGGCGGCGGGCTACCTGGTGCTGGGCGGCGTCGTGCTGGCGGTCACCGGGGCCGAGGCGCTGTACGCCGATCGTGGCCACTTCGGCGCGTCCGCGATCCGGCTGGGTTGGTTCGGGCTCACCCTGCCGGCGGTCGTGCTCAATTACCTCGGTCAGGGGGTGTGGATCCTCCACCACCCCCACGCACGCGACAACGCCACGACATTCAACCCGTTCTTCCAGATGCTGCCGCACGCCGCGCTCTGGCCGGTGGTGATCCTGGCCACGGTGGCCACCGTGATCGCCTCCCAGGCCGTGATCTCCGGCACCTTCTCGGTGGCCCGCCAGGCCGTGCAGCTCGGTTTCCTGCCCCGGCTCCAGATCCTCCACACCTCCCGCGTGGAAGGCCAGATCTACGTCCCGATCGTCAACTGGGGACTGTGCATCGGCGTCGTCGTGCTGACCCTGGTGTTCCGCAACGCCAACAGCCTGGGCGACATCTACGGAGTGGCGGTGACCGGGACGTTCATTCTGAATACGGTGCTGTTTTTGGCCGTCGCCCGGCTGCTCTGGGGTACGCGGCGGCGCAAGCTGGCGCCGGTGGCCGTGCTGTTCCTCACCGTCGAGGTGTCGTTCTTCAGCGCGAACATCGCCAAGATCGAGCACGGCGCCTGGCTACCGCTCGCGGTGGGGCTGCTGCTGTCGCTGATCATGATCAACTGGCGCCGGGGGCAGCTGATCGTCACCCGCAAGCGAATCGCCCAAGAAGGCTCGCTCAGCGAGTTTCTCGATCGCCTCGCCAGCAAGGAGGCGCCGGTGGTCAGGGTGCCGGGTGTGGCCGTGTTCCTGAACCCGAGCCGCGAGACCACGCCGCTCGCGCTCCGGGCGGAGGTTCAGTTCACCCGAACCCTCCACGAGCGAGTGGTGGTCGTGACCATCGACAACGTGGGCATCCCACACGTGGAGCCGTTCGAGCGTCTGATGGTGCAGCAGCTCGGCCAGGGCCTGTTCAAGATCCTCCACGTGACCGTCCGCATGGGTTACCGCGACAAGCTGAGCGTGCCCCGGGCGCTTGAGCTCGCGCGCAAGCAGGGACTGCTGGAGCGAAACCTCGACCTCGAGCACGCGACCTACTTCCTGTCGCGGATAACCATCGCCTCGGGGAGCACGCGGCCTTTGCAGGCGACACGGGAGAAGCTGTTCATCCTGATGGCCCGCAACGCCGCCAGTCCGATCGACCACTTCGGGCTGCCGGCCAACCGGACGGTCCTGATGGGCACGCAGGTGACGCTCTGAGCCGGCCTGCTCAGCCGGCGAAGCGGTAGCCGACGCCAGGGTCCGTGCGGATGTAGCGCCGCCCCTCCGGCGGCTCGATCTTGCGCCTCAGGTTGGCGATGTGCGCACGGAGCACCTGGGTGTCATCGCCGTAGCCGGGGCCCCAAACCGCGACCAACAGCTCGCGATGGGTCATGAGTCGTCCGCGGTTGCGCACCAACTGGCGCAACAGGTCGAATTCGGTGGGGGTGAGGTGGACCTCCTGGCTCTGCACCTGGACGGTCCGCCGGGCCAGATCCACCTCGAGGTCATCCACCCGCACCTGGGCCTCCTCCGGGCCAGGAGCGACCCGCCGCAGGTTCGCCTGCAGACGCGCTACCAGCTCGCGCGGGCCGAATGGCTTGGTGACGTAGTCATCGGCGCCGGCGGCCAGCGCCCGCACCTTGGCGTCCTCGTCGCCTACGGCGGAAAGCACGATCAGCGGAACCTGGCTCCACTCCCGCAGGCGACGGCACACCTCGACGCCGTCGATGTCGGGCAACAGCAGGTCGATGATCGCCGCATCGGGCGGCTGGAGCGCCGCCGCGTCGAGCGCCTGCTCGCCGGTGGCCGCCGGAACCGCCTCGAAGCCGGCCTCGCGCAGGATCACACGCAGCGCCCGCAGGATCTGCTGCTCGTCGTCCACCACGAGCACGCGCGGCCTTACCGGATCGCTCACGTCGGCAATGGTGCGGCCGGCCGGCCCTCGGGCGCGGGCGCAACCGGCTGCTCGATCGGGAGCGAGACCACGAAGCTCGAGCCCTGGCCGGGCAAAGAATCGACGGACAGCGTGCCGCCATTGGCCTCGACAAACCCCTTGGCGATGGCCAGCCCGAGGCCCGATCCCGGCCATGGCTCGCCACTCAAGACCGGGCCGCGATAGAACGGCTCGAAGATGCGCGCCCGCTCGGCGGGGCCGATCCCCGGTCCCTGATCGACCACGCGGACAACCGCGCGCGCTCCGTTGCGGCGGATGTGGACGGACACGGGCAGTCCGCCCGAGTAACGCAGCGCGTTCTCGAGCAGGTTCGCGAAGGCGCGTTCCAGGTGGGCAGCGTCCGCTCTGACCGGCGGCACCTCGGCATCAACGGCCAGGCGGACCTGCCCGGCCGACTCCGGCAGCCCGTCTCGGGCGGCCAGCACGACATCTTCGAGCGAGATCCAATCCTGCCGTGGCTCCGCACGGCCGGCCTGCAGGCGCGAGAGATCGAGCAGCTTGTCGACCAGAGCCGCCAGCTGCTCACCCTCCTGCACCACCGCGGCGCTCAGCTCTGTCCGCTCTGCGGCGCTCAGCGAGTCGCTGCCGAGCGCATGCCCGGCGGCGACGATCGCGGTCACGGGCGTGCGCAGGTCGTGCGAGACCGCACGCAGCACAGCGGTCTTCACGTCGTCGGAGCGCCGCAGCGCCGCGGTCTCGACCGCCTCAGCCTGGAGCGCGTCCCGGCGCAGCGCGATGGCCACCAGCGCGCCGAGCGCCGGGACCAGATACGACTCGAGCCGCTCCCTCGCTTCGGGCGGCAGGCTGCGCGGGACAACCAGGGTGGCGATCTGGGCGCCATCCGCTCCGCTGAGTGCGAACTCCCACCGGCGCTCATCGCCGCGGGCCGCGCCAAGCTCGATCGACACCGAACTCAGTCCAAGTGCCGCCGCCACCCGGCGGGCGGCGGTGGCGAGTGCCCCGGCGGTCTCCGAGCCGCCCAGCAGCTCGCGCGCCAGCGCCGCGGCCAGGTCGGCTTCGGCTCTGCGCCGGTCGGCCTCCAGCGCCCGGCTGCGGGCCAGCTCGGCGATCGTGGAGACGGCCACGGCAACCAGCGTGAAGGCGGCCAGCGCCACCCAGTTACGGCTGTCGGAGATCGTAAAGCGACCCAGCGGGGGGAGGTGGAAGAAGTTGAACGCGGCCGCGCTGGTCAGCGAGGTGGCAAGACCCATCCACAACCCCCAGACGCCCGAGACCAGCACCACCGCAGGGAGGTACACGACGCTCAGCGACACCACGGGGGCGAGGCTCTTGAGCGGATAGATCGCGGCCGTGGCGGCGGCGACCCCAGCCAGTGCGACGACGATCCCGAGAAGCACATCGGGTCGGGTGGCGCGCAAGGTCCCCGGCCGCTCGACGGGGAGCATGCGCTCGGGTGGGCTCACGTCGGGCTCGCGCTATCCGTAGGACTCGGGCGGGCTGCTGTCGCCCTGCGCGGTGGCGATCTGCTCGAGCAGCGCGGAGGGGCTGGTCCCGTTCAGCACGCGCAAACGGGGAAGCCGGTAGCGGTCCTGGCCGGGACCGGCCCAGCCGGGAATCACGGTCGTGGAGCCGACGAAGCCGGCCGCCTTGACGGCGGCGACGACCGTGGGGTCGTAATGGCCCGACGGATAGCAGAACCAGTTGACCGCTACTCCGTAGCGCTTCTGGAGGATGTGGCGAGCGGCGGCCACCTGGTACTGGAGCTGGGTGGCGTCCAGCGTGATCAGGTCGGCGTGGCTGATGCCCTGGGTGTCGAGCTCCCATCCGGCGGCCAGCAGGGCGCGCACCTGGGCGTCGGTCAGCCCGCCCTGCGAGGGGGGAAGACCGCTCAGCTGGATGTTCTCGTCGCCGACCCAGCCCATCCGTTTGAGGATCGGCATCGCGTTCGTGTATTGCGAGTAGTAGCCGTTGTCGAAGCTCAGCACGATCGGCTTGCCCGGCCCAAGCGGGACGCCGCGAGTCCAGTAGGCCTCGAGCTGATCCATGGTCACGGCGTGCCACCCCGCCGCCTTGAGCGCCTGCATCTGGGCGGCGAACTCGCCGCTCGGGACGTACAGACCGGGGAACGGGGCGCCGGGCGGCGGCGGGTTGATCACGTGGTACATCAGAACCGGCACGCTGAGGGTGCCCGGCTTGCCGGTGCCGACGCCATGCACCGTCGTGCCGGGAACGCCCGTGGCGTTGTGGAGGTGCCTGAGCGCCGCCGACACCGCCTTGCGCGGGACCACGTGCCCGGCGGACGCCGCGGTCGAGGTGAGAGGCGTGGACCGCGAGGAGTCCGAGGAACCGCTGCCGCCGGCGCCGAGCGCGATCGCCGCGCTCACGACCACGACGAGGACCACGGCGCCGAGGACGATCAGGCGAGCCCGGCGTCGCCGTCTGATGCGGGCCCGCCGCTCGCGCTCACGGGCAAGCCGCCGTGCGCGGATCTGCTGCTCGTTCATGCGCCCACGAGCGTACCCACCACGAAGGCGAAATACAGGACGATCAGTGCGAGCGCGCTCGCGCGCCGCATGCCACCGGGCCGGGCGAGCAGGCCGAGCGTGAGCAGCGTGACGGCCACGAGCCAGGCGAGCTGGAGCTTGGCCAGCGTGGCGGCCGCGGACAGCGTGACCAGCAGCGCGGGCACGATCACGCCCGCGGTCAGGTTGATCGTGTTGCTGTTGAACGTCTCGCCGACCAGCGCGGCGCCGCGTCCGGCCCGCCCGAGGCGGACCGCGGTGGCCGCGTTCGGGATGCTGGTCAGCGGGCCGAGGATGACGACGCCGAGTACCGCGCTTGAAACGTGCCAGTCCCCGGCCAGGGTGAGCGCGCTCTGCACCATCCCGGCGCTCCCGGCCACGATCAGGACCAGGTCGAACACGATCAGCGCCAGCAGGTGGTGCGTGGGGTTGCCCTGCGTGTCGGGTGCGCGCTCCGGTCCGGGATGCTCGTGCAGGGCGCGGGCCAGGCGCGCGGCCGGCGACCTGGAACGGTCCGGGGGCCGCTCGAGCAGGCGGCCGCCCGCGATCACCAGCACGAGGTAGGGGATCAGGACCAGCGCCGATAAAGCGGCCGCAACCCCCGGCGAGAGCCCGCCGACGAGCATCCCGCCGGCCAGGAGGGTGACCAGGAGCCCGACGACCCCCTCGAGCAGGAGCACCTCGCGCGGCAGCCGAACCCGCCCGGCGAGCACTGCGCTGAGACCGATCATCGCGGCCAGGTTGAACCCGTTTGAGCCGACCAGCACGCCCACACCGACATCGTGCGCTCCCCTGA
Organism: Solirubrobacterales bacterium; assembly: GCA_019240305.1. Taxonomy (GTDB): domain Bacteria; phylum Actinomycetota; class Thermoleophilia; order Solirubrobacterales; family Solirubrobacteraceae; genus Palsa-465. Next base: position 8,205 of record JAFAYP010000453.1, on the reverse strand, counting down.
TCAGAGCGAACAGCGCGGAGGAGATCTCAGGCCCGTCGGCGGCCAGTGCGGTGAGCAGCCCGATCAGCGCCTCGGGAAAGCCGAACCGCACGCCCAGCCGGTCGAGCCGGCGTGCAAACAGCTGCGCCGCGGCCAGCGTGACCGCCAGCGAGACGAGAAACAGCGAGACGGCGAGGACGGGAGGCATCGGGCTCCAGGGTCGGCGACGAGGTGCCGACCAGACTTCCCGGCTCACCCACAGGCCAAGTTAGCGGAAGGACTCGGCGCCCGTGCGGCGAAACGCAGACCATGCTGCTCAGACGCCATCCCCCGCACATCGACAGTCGCCCAATTGCACCGGCCCAGGGATTCGAGGACCTCTCGTCCGAATCGATGGCTGTCCTCAAATGGCTCACGGCCAACAAGATCGACTTCGTCCTCGTCGGCCCGGTGGCCGAGTCGATTCGCGGAGGTGCCGGCTCGCCCGGTCCGGTTGCGATCGTCCCCGCGCCCTACCGCCGCAACTTCGAGCGGCTCTGGCGCGCCCTCGACACAGCGAACGCCCGGCCCCGTCCCCACGGCGGCGCCAAGGAGGCACGCGAGATCCGCCCCGGAAAGATGAGGCCCGACGCCTGTCCGGGCGGCCAGCGCTGGGTCCTCGGTGACGGCCCGCACTACCTCGATGTGGAGGGCCAGCCGAATGGCGGGCCCGGCTATCAGGAACTGCTCTACGAGGCCGGCCGCTACGAGGTGGCCGCCGGTCTGAGCGTGGACGTCGCCTCGCCAGAGGACATCGAGCACTACGCACACGTGAGGCGCATGGGAGTCTCGCCCGAGATGCGCATCACCCGCGGCACACCGCACGAGGTCCCGACAAACTCGACCTAAGTCCAGGCCGCCGGGGGCGGCCGTGGCAACCATCTAGCCTGGGGCGCATGCCGTTACGCGCCCGCACCGTCCTGCGCGCCGCCGCGGGTTGCGTGGCGCTGATGGCGCTGGTCTGGTTCGCCGCGTTCCACGTCGGCTTCGCCCAGCACGCCGACCAGTCGGGCTACATCCAGTTCGGCGATCTGCAGGGCCACGGCAGCATCGCCTGGATCGCCTGGCACCTGGTGTCGCTGTTCGAGCCCGACCCGTACGTCTATCTGGTGCTCGTGCCGCTGGTACTCGCGCTGATTCGCGGGCGCCCGCGGGTGGTGCTGGCGGTCGCGGCGATCGCTCTGGGTGCGAACGCGAGCACCGAGCTGCTCAAGCACCTGCTGGCGACGCCCCGGGCGGGCTCCGAGTTCTTCGGCGGGGTCTCGCCCATGGCGCAGGCGTCGTGGCCGAGCGGGCACTCGACGGCCGCCATGTCACTCGCCCTGGCCTCGGTGCTGGCGGTGCCGGCGCGGCTGCGCCCGGCCGCCGCGGCGCTCGGCGCGACCCTGGCGATCGCGGTCGGCTACTCGGTGGTGGCCGCCGGCCTTCACTACCCGAGCGACGTGCTGGGCGGCTTTTTGATGGCGGCGACCTGGACTCTGATGACGGTCGCCGCGCTGATGGCGGCCGAGCGCCGGTGGCCGTCGCCGCGCGCCTCGAGCGCCCCGGTGTCGACGCGGGCGGCGCTCGGCGCGCCCGGCGCCGTGCTCGCCGCCGCCGGCACGTTGGGCCTGGTCCTCGCCGTGAGCCGTCCCCACGACGTCGTCGCCTACGCCAGCGCGCATCAGGCGTTCGTGCTCGAGGCGGCGGCGATCGCCGCGCTCAGCCTCGCCGTGTCAACCGCGGTTCTGCTGAGCGTCCGGCGCTAGCGTCTCTACGCGCGTGTTGTGTGGCCAACTCGACACTCGGCCTCACGCCCGGAGGTGAATACCAGTTCAGCGACATATGGCGGGGTCAACTGCGATCTCGAGCGGCGCGCAGGGTCGAGATCGGGGTTAGCACGGTTCCGGGCCGGCTACTCGCGGTAGCGGCCCGGCTCCCACAGCGGCTCCTCGCCGCCGTTGGCGCCGCGGCTGAGGATGAACAGCAGGTCCGAGAGGCGGTTCAGATAGCGCACGACCTCGGCGCTGCACTGATCGCCACAGGCGATGGCCAGGCGTTCGGCTCGCCGGCACACGGTGCGGCAGACATGGAGCTGGGCGGCCGCCCGGGTGCCGCCGGGCAGCACGAACGACTTGAGCGGCTTGAGCGTGGCGTTCACCTCGTCGCAGCGCTCCTCGAGCCACGCCGTCTGCTCGGGGATCACCCGCAGCCGCTCGCGGTTCGAGTCTTCCGGGGCCGAGATGTCCGCTCCCACGTCGAACAGGTCGTTCTGGATCCGCCGCAGCCAGTCGGCGTACTCATCGGGGAGGTCATCCAGCGTGAGGGCCAGGCCGACGTGGGCGTTCAGCTCATCGACCGTCCCGTAGGCCTCGATCCGCGGGTGGGTCTTGGGCATGCGGCTCATGTCGCCCAGATGCGTCTCGCCCGAGTCGCCCAGACGGGTGTAGATGCGGGTCAGGTTGACGGTCATGACCGCCGTCGAGTCTAGACCGGGTCGTGAACGCGGCGAGCCGTGACGAGCACCATCAAGAGGCTCGAACGCAGCGGCCGGCCGAGTTGCTCCTCGATCTCCCGGTTGGCGCGCTCGAGTGCCTCGCCCTGGGCGGCCGGGAGCCGGTGGTAGACCGAGGTGGTGCGAAACAGCGCGTTCAGCTCGTCCGCGGTCTGCTCCATGACCACGGGCACCGTCGCGACCTCCACGCCCTCGAACAGATCCGCAGCGTGATCGCGCGACGCGGCGAGCCCGCTCACCCAGTGCCAGGCCTGCGAGACGTTCTCACGCCGCTGCTCGACCCCGCTCAGGATCGCGTCCCGGCCTCGGGCCGGCGGGAAGTCGGCGGCGAGCGCCGGCGCGGTCCTGGCCAGCGCGGCCATCAACATGTCCGCGTCGGCCGCGGTCCGCTCCTCCCGTAGCCCGCAGTACTGGATCAGGGCAAGGACTCCGCCCGGGGCCAGCGCTCGTGCGGCCCTACGCCAGGCGACATTCGGATCGACCCAATGGAAGGCCGAGGCCGAGAACACCGCCCGGAAGCGTCCGGTGAGGGGGGCCTCCTCGAAGCGCCGATTGATGAACTCGACGCGGCCCGGGCCCTGCGCCGCTCGTCCGGCGAGCGCGACCAGGTGCTCACCCGGGTCGATCGCGGTGACCGACAGCCCGCGGGCCACGAGGCTGCGCGTGAGCTGGCCGGTGCCGCAGCCGATCTCGAGCACCCGATCGCCAGCCCTTAGCGCTGCGGCCGCGCACGCTCGATCGATCAGCTCTTCGGGGTAGCGTGGGCGGTGGCGCTCGTACTCCTCCGCGAACGTGTCGAACACGGCCGCGGAGCTGGGGGCCAGATCGCTCTCGGTCACGCCGCGAACCTAGCGAGCGAGGCCGACGGCATCGGCGGTACCATCCGCTCATTCAAGGTCGGTGGCGATGGGAAGCCGGTGGAACTCCGGCGCGGACCCGCCACTGTGATCGGGGATGTCGGTCGCATCGAAGCCACTGGGGACGTCGAGTCGCCGGGAAGGCGCGGCGGGTAGGCCCGAAAGCCAGGAGACCACCCTCCGACCACAAAGCCAACAGCCCTCGTGGAAAGGGGTGGCCCTCATGACCCGTAAGACACTGACCGCTCTGGTGGGAGCGCTGGTCGTGGCGCTCGGCGCCTCGAGCGCCGCGCTGGCCGCCGGCAGCGGCCCGTCGGTCTCCGTCCAGATCAAGTCCTCGACAAAGACCCTGCTCAAGCCGACCGCCGTGCACGGCGAGAAGGGGTGGATCACCAAGGGCGGCACGCCGCACGGCAAATGCCCCGGTGCCAGCGCCGCCGGCGCTCTCGACGCCGCGACCCACGGCCGGTGGACCGGCAAGTACTACTCCAGCGTGGGCGGCATCTTCATCACCTCGATCGACGGCGTAAAGCCGTCCGGATCGAGCTTCTGGGAGCTCGTCGTAAACGGCAAGCCCGCGAGCCAGGGAGCCTGCGCGATCAAGCTCCACGCAGGAGAGCGGCTGCTGTTCAAGATCGCCAAGTGAGGTAGATGAGGCTTCGCCTCACGTCCACGGCGAGCGCGATCGCCATCGCGGTCGCGCTCGCCGGCTGTGGCCTGGGAGCCGGTAAGGGCACCTCGGATGTAGCGGTCACGGTGACCCGTGACTTCGGGACGGTCCCGATCGGCGCCAGGGTCGAGGGACAGGTCGCGGGGTCCCAGACCGTGCTGCGCCTGCTCGAGCGGAACTTCCGGATCACCACGCGCTACGGCGGCGGATTCGTCGAGTCGATCAACGGACAGTCCGGCAGCTCCGCGCGGCGCGACTGGTTCTACTACGTGAACGGCATCGAGGCCTCCCTCGGCGCGGCGGGCACCGGGGTGCATCGCGGCGACCGGATCTGGTGGGACCTGCACGACTGGAGCGCCACCGACTCGGTCCCGGCGGTGGTGGGCTCGTTCCCCGAACCGTTCGTGCACGGGAAGGGAGGAAGGCGACTGCCGACCACGCTGGCCTGCGCCTCGGACGCCACCAAAGCCTGCCAGCGGGTGGCGGCTGAGTTTCAGCGCCTCGGGGTCGCGGCCCCGACGGCGCAGCTCGGGACGGGCTCGGGCTCTGACTCGGTGGCCGTCGAAGTGGGCACCTGGCATGACCTTCAGGGCGAGCTGGCCGCGACGCTGATCGACCACGGTCCCGGGTCGAGCGGGGTGTACGCCCGGTTCTCCGGCGGCGGGTCTTCGCTTCAGCTGCTCACTCCGGGCGGGCACGTGGCCCGGACGCTCGGAGCCGGCGCGGGGCTGATCGCGGCGACCGGCGGCAGCGAGACGGGCACGGTCTGGCTGGTCACCGGCACCGACCCGGCGGGCGTGGCGGCCGCGGCGGCGGCCCTCACCCCGGCGCATCTGGACGACCACTTCGCGCTTGCCGTGACCGCCAACCAGTACGTGCCGGTGCCGCTGGAGCCGGGGACTTGAGCTATCGCCGGCGCGCCAGCCCGCTACACGCCGCGCGCGCCGCGGCGGGCTGCGCCTACTGCCTCTCGCTGCTGGTGGCCGCGCTCGTGCTCTCGGCACCGGTGGCGCTCGGGGCGGTCGTGCTCGCAATCTTGGGCGCCGGGGTGGCCGCCGGCGTGGGACGCGAGCTGGGGCGGGCCGCGCGGTTCGCGACCGTGCTCGGCCTGGCCGTGATGCTGATCAACGCGCTGGTCGTCCGCGACGGCCTGACCGTCATCGCCCGGCTGGGCGATTTGCCGGTGTTCGGGCAGACCGACGTCACGCTCGAGGCGACCGTGGCCGGTGCCGTGCTCGGGATGCGGGCGATCGCGCTGGTCCTGTGCGGCGCGCTGTACACCGCGGCGGTCGACCCCGACCAGGTCCTCGCCCTGTTCCGGCGCTTCTCGTTTCACTCCGCGCTCACCGCCACGCTGGCCACGCGGATGGTGCCCGTCTTGTCGCGCGACGCCCGCCGGCTGGCCGAGGCCCAGCGCTGCCGCCCGGGGCCGCCGCCGTCGCGGGGGCGTCTGGTGCGAGCGGCCACATCCGGCGTGCTCGACCGGGCGCTCGACGTGGCCGCGGCCCTCGAGGTGCGCGGCTACGGCGCGGCTCGCCGAGCGTCCGGCACCGGCGGCTCGGCCCGGCCGTGGTCGCGCCACGACCTGGCCTTCGCCGCCTCGGCCGTGGCCATCACGGGCCTCGCGGTGGGCGGTCGGCTCGCCGGCCTTGAGCGGTTCAGCGCCGATCCGGCGCTGCACGCGCCGGTTGGCGCGGGCGAGCTGGCCGTGGCCATCGGCCTGGTGATCTGCGCGCTGCTCCCGTTCGCCGACCGCCGGGGTATCGAGCGATGAGCGTCCTGGTCCTCGATCGCGTCACCTACACGTATCCGGGCGCGAGCACGCCGGCGCTGGTCGACGTGAGCCTCGAGGTCGCCCCGGGCGAGCTGGTTGTGCTGGCCGGCGGGTCGGGCTCGGGCAAGTCCACGCTGCTGCGCGCGGCCAACGGCCTCGTGCCCCACTTCCACGGCGGGGTGTTCGCCGGGCGGGCGATCGTGGCCGGGATGGACACCCGCGAGCACGGCCCGGGGGAGCTCGCCGCGGCGGCCGGCACGCTGTTCCAGGACCCCGAGACGCAGGTCGTGATGGGGACCGTACGGGCCGAGCTGGCACTTCCGCTCGAGAACCGGGGCGAGGCGGCGCCGGCGGTGGCCCGCGGCGTGGAGGAGGTGGCGCTGGCGCTCGGGATCGCGAACCTCCTCGACCGCCCGACCGACGAGCTCTCGGGCGGTGAGCTCCAGCGCGTCGCGCTCGGGGCGGCGCTGGTGGGACGGCCGCAGCTGATCCTGCTCGACGAGCCGACCTCGCAGCTCGACCCGGTCGCTGGCGATGAGCTGATCGCGTTGCTCAGGCGCCTGAGTGAAGACTTCGACACCGCGATCGTGCTGGCCGAGCACCGGCTCGAGCGCTGCCTGCCGTTCGCCGACCGCGCGATCGCGATGCGGGGCGGATCCGTCGTGTGCGACGCATCGCCGACCGACTTCCTGGCCTGGGCCTGCGCCGAGGCGCACGAGCTGGCCACGCCGGGGGCGCGACTGCTCTTCGGCTTGGGAGCGGCGCCCGCGGCCGGGGTCAAGGCCGCTCGGTCGGCACTCAGGAGCCGCGGGCTGCTGATCACCGGCCCGGCGCCGCCCGCCAGCGAGGTACGCCGGTCGGGACGTGAGGCGATCAGGTTCGATCGGGTGTGGCACGAGCTCGATCGCGGCCCGGCCATCCTCCGGGGCGTGTCGCTCTCGATCGGCGCCGGCGAGCGGGTGGCGCTGATGGGGCGAAACGGCGCCGGCAAGTCGACGCTCCTGCGCCACACGGCCGGGCTGATGCGGCCCACGCGGGGGAAGATCGAGCGGGCCGGAAGGGTAGCGCTGCTGCTCCAGAACCCCACCGACTACCTGGTGCACGATCGGGTGCAGCAGGAGGCCTCCGCCGGCGCGCTCACCACCGTGGGCCTGGGCGACCGCGCTTTCCGCGAGCGACATCCGCGCGAGTTGTCGGGGGGCGAGAAGCAGCGCCTGGCGCTGGCCATCGTGCTCGATGATCCGCAGCGCGAGGCGGTCCTGGTGTGTCTGGACGAGCCGACCCGCGGGATGGATCGCCGTCGCAAGGACGAGCTGGCGGCGCTCCTGTGCGAGCTCGACGCTGCCGTGCTCGTCGCCACCCACGACCCCGAGTTCGCGGCGACGTTCGCCCAGCGGGTGATTCTGCTCGCCGACGGCGCGCCGATCGCCGACGGATCGCCGAGCGAGGTCCTGACTGGCGGGACTTACTTCGCTACCGAGACCGCGCGGATCCTGGGCGGCGCCGGCGGAGCGCTGCGTCCCGAGGACGGCGTTGCCCTGCTCACGGCGGTGTCGAAGGTGGAGGCATGACCTGGCAGGTGGGAGCGTTCGCGATCCTGGCCGTGGCCCTGGCCGGCGGCTTCGCCTGGTATGAGCGAACCCGCCCGGATGCCCGGATCGTGGCTCTCGTCGGCACGCTGGCCGCGTTCGCGGCGCTCGGCCGGATCGCCTTCGTCGCGCTGCCCAACGTCAAGCCGACCACCGACATCGTCCTGGTCTCGGGCTACGCGCTGGGCGGCGGCCCGGGGTTCGCGGTCGGCGCGCTGGCTGGCCTGACCTCGAACTTCTTCTTCGGCCAGGGACCGTGGACGCCGTGGCAGATGGCCGGGTGGGGTGTGACCGGCGTGCTCGGGGCCGGGCTGGCGTTCGCCACCGGGCGGCGGATCGGCCGCTGGTCGCTGGCCATCGTGTGCACGGTGGTGGGGTTTGCCTACACCGTGCTTCAGGACGTGGGGGACTGGGTGACCTACAGCGATCACAGCCTGACCCAGCTCGGGGTGTACGTGGGCAAGGGGATCGGGTTCGACGCGGTGCATGCGGCGGGCTGTCTGGTGTTCGCGCTCGCGCTCGGGCCGGCGATGATCCACTCGCTCGATCGCTTTGCCAGGCGGCTGCAGGTCACGTGGACGCCCGCCGCCACGCGAGTGGTTCCAATTCTTATTCTCAGTCTCATTTTCGTGGGGTCCGGTTCGGTGGGGTCCGGTTCGCGCTTGTTGGCCGGCCAGCCAGGCTTGAGGGTGGGGGAGGCGCGCGCCGCCGCCACGCCGGCCGGCTACCTCCTTGCCGCCCAGAACGGCGACGGCGGGTTCGGCGCCGCCCCCGGCGCCGGTTCCTCGCAGCTGTACGCCGGC